>JALETB010000110.1 GCA_022781715.1 Clostridiales bacterium
CGTATCGACGGACTCACGTTCACCGCGCCGGTCGTTGCGTTCGTGTTCACCATTCTCATCCCGATGTTCAACGGCGGAATCCTCGGCGTTTGATTGCGAAGAAAGGAATTCCCGAACATAAGTTGCGGACTTAAAGAATAATATGGAATACGGGTATGCCGTTTTGCGAGAGGCGAGCAGCCACGCTGACGGCGCCCCCTTTTTATTTTCGACCGGTATATTATGATCAACATTTCGCTTATAGGCAGCACGGGTTCTATCGGCAGACAGGTCGTGGACGTCGCGCTTCGCCACAAGGACAAATTCAGAATAATCACCCTCGCCGCGGGCGGAAACGCGAAACTTCTCGAGGAGCAAGCAAATCTTTTGCGTCCCGGGATTATTGCTCTCGCCGATCCGGAAAAGGCTTGCGAAATTAAGGAATTGCCGAAAGGCGCGGTTCTTTACACGGGCGAAAACGCCGCATTGCACGCCGTGAGCGAAAAAGCGGATATAGTTTTCGTCGCCGTTTCGGGGTTTGCGGGGCTTGCGCCCGTTCTCGAAGCGATTTCCATGGGCAAAAACGTCGCTCTCGCCAACAAGGAAACTCTCGTTGCCGGCGGCGAAATAGTGATGCGGCTTGCAAAGGAAAAAGGCGTTAAAATCATACCCGTGGACAGCGAACATTCCGCGATTTTTCAGTGCCTCGGTTTTAACCCGGACGCGGAATTCAGAAAACTGATAATAACGGCGAGCGGCGGTGCGTTCCGCGATTTGCCGAAAGAAAAAATAGAAAAAATGACGGCAGCGGACGCGCTTCGCCACCCGAACTGGAACATGGGCAAAAAAATCACCGTCGATTGCGCCACTCTTTTAAACAAAGGGCTGGAAGTAATCGAGGCGTGCAGGCTCTATAACGCGCCGCCCGAAAAGGTTGAGGCGATCGTTCACCCGGAGAGCATAATTCACTCGATGGTGGAGTTTTGCGACGGCGCGATAATGGCGCAACTCGGTTATCCTTCGATGGAAATCCCCATCCAACTCGCGCTCACTTACCCGAAGAGATACGAAACGGGCGTTCCGTTTTTGTCGCTTGCGGGCAAAACGCTTCACTTCGGCGAGATAGATAACGACAGATTCCCCTGTTTTTCGCTCGCGCTGAATGCGTTTAAAAAAGGCGGGCTATACCCTTGCGCGATGAACGCCGCGAACGAAGCGGCGGTCGACCTGTATCTCAGAGACAAAATAAAATTTTATGACATACCCGAACTTATTTCTTATGCGACGGCGAGCGCGAAAAACGGCGAGGTGACTTACCGTTCGCTCGTGGAAACGGACGCGGAAGCGAGAAGGGCGGCGTATGAAAAAGCGGAGAGTTTATAATTGTTGACTAATCTTTTAAAAGCGAGCGGCTTTGCCGGCACGATGCAGACGATAGGTTACGTTCTGCTCGCCGTTCTTATCCTTATGGTGATGATAACCGTACACGAACTCGGGCATTACGTCGTGGGCAAGATTTTCAAGTTCAGAATCAACGAGTTCGCCATAGGCATGGGCCCCGCGATTTTTAAACGCGAACTGAAAAGCGGCGAAATTTTTTCCATAAGAATTTTCCCCTTCGGCGGATTTTGCGCGTTCGAGGGCGAGGACGACGACAAGGACGACCCGAACGCCTTCAATAACAAGAAGCCGTGGCAAAGAATTCTCGTGCTTATCGCCGGCGCGACGATGAATTATATTCTCGCGCTGATTATCATAATCTCGTCTATGTTCGCTTACGGGCAGACGACGCTCGGCGTTAAGTACATGCGCGACGACGCAGGTATCTACGGTTCGGCAATCGAAACGCAAATCCCCGCCGATAAGTCGATTAACAACGGTGAATTCATAATTTCGATAACCCGTAACGGCAGGAAAACGAACGTCTATATGACGGTCGATCTGATAACCGCGCTCAACCACGCGAAGAAAGGAGACGCGGTTACCGTGGAACTTGCCTCAGGCGAAACGAAGAGCAAAATCGAAAAAAGAGAAATCGTTCTCCGCGCGGATGTGGAATGTAAAAACCTCACCGAAGTTACCAAGGCGTACGACGCGCTCGGCGTGGGGTATGCAATGCGACTCAAAACTGCGGACGGCGCGGAATCGCCTTTCAGAACGGGCGACTTCCTTATAAAGATAGGCGAAGAGAACGTGCCTTACGAACAGGCGACTTTCGTTTATACGTTCGACGACGCGGCGCAGGTTTTAAAGAACAAAACCCCGGGCGACGTTGTGTGGCTCTGGACGGCGAAGAACGAAAAATACGTTTACGCCTTCCCCGAAAGTTGGAACGAAACCGAAAAAACGGGCGGAGGGGTCTCTGCGTTTTTCGGTGTTGAAGAAGCCGGCAGAAGTTATTATCTCGATTCGACGGATATAAGGCTCGGATTTTTCAAAACGATCGGTCATTCGTTCGGATATTCGTTCAAAATCGGCGGAACTGTTTTGAGAACGCTCGGGCAACTGCTCACCGGCAAACTAGGCATTAACGCCGTCGGCGGAACGATCACGACGATAAAAACCACGTCCGAAGTGTTGAGTTACGGCGTGAAATACGCGTTGGAGATCATGGCGTTCATCGGCGTGAACCTGGCGGTTTTCAACCTTTTGCCCATTCCCGCTCTGGACGGGGCGCGCGTGGTTTTCTGCGTTATCGAATGGATCAGGAAAAAGCCGGTCAGCAGAAAAGTGGAAGGAATTATCCACGGCGTGGGGCTGATTCTTATTCTCGGTTTCGCTATCCTCGTCGATATTTTGCAGTTTATTTAAAGTTAATATTTTTATTATTTAAATTGGGCGGCAGACCTTTCGGTCTGCCGCCCGTTTAAATTGCTTTTAAAAACCTGAATTTTAAGCGTTTTCGTCCTGCTTTTCGTGAACGAAAATTCGGATAGGCGTGCCTTCGAAGCCGAACGACTTCCTTATCGTGTTCTCGATATACCTCTTGTAAGAGAAGTGCATGAGGTCGGAAGAATTCACGAAAAGAATGAACGTCGGCGGGCAAACGCCGTCCTGAACGCAGTAATAAATTTTGAATCTTCTGCCGTTTTTCGTCGGCGGTTCGTTGGCGCGCACCGCGTCCGAAATAACGTCGTTGAGCGTGCCGGTGGTTATGCGCTTGTTCGCGTTTGCATAAACCTCTTCGCAAAGCCCGAAAATCTTGTTCGTTCTCTGACCGTTTTTCGCGGAGATGTAAACCGATTTGTAGTAGTCCATAAACGCGAGGTCGCATTTGAGTTTGTCTTCGAATTCGTTGATCGTGTGGGTGTCCTTTTCCACCTTGTCCCACTTATTCATAACGATAATCGACGGCTTACCCTGTTCGTGAACGTATCCCGCGATTTTAACGTCCTGCTCGGTAAGCCCTTCCGACGCGTCGATGACGATAAGGCAGACGTCCGCGCGGCGAATCGCAGCAAACGACCTTAAAACGCTGTAATATTCGAGATCTTCGGTTACGGAGCGTTTTCTCCTTATTCCCGCCGTGTCGATAAGCGTATACTTCTTTCCGTCCACTTCGAGCGGCGTGTCTATGGCGTCTCTCGTCGTGCCGGCAATGTCCGAAACGATCGTTCTGTCGTAGCCCAAAAGCGCGTTCGTGAGCCTCGATTTGCCCGCGTTCGGCTTGCCGACGATCGCGATTTTAAGCCTGTCTCCGTCCTCGTTCTCGTCCACGGGTTTGAAATAAGAGCATACTTCGTCCAACAGGTCGCCCAAGCCTTTGGATTGCTCGGCAGAAATGCCTATCGGCTGCCCGAGACCTAATTCGTAAAAGTCGAAAAGAACTTCGACCTTGTAATTGTCGAGTTTGTTCACCGCAAGAACGATCGGCTTGCCCGATTTGCGCAGGATATCCGCCACGTCGTAATCGGCGGCGGTGAGCCCAGTTTTCGCGTCGCAGAAAAAAATCACCACGTCCGCCGTTTCGATGGCTATCGTCGCCTGTTTTTTGATGTGCGTCCACATTTCGTCCTGCGATTTGATTTCTATTCCGCCCGTGTCGATGAGCGTGAAGGTTTTGCCGCACCATTCCGCGTCGGCGTAAAGTCTGTCGCGCGTGACGCCCGGCGTGTCCTCAACAATGGACAATTTCTGACCCGTTACCTTGTTAAAAAACGTCGATTTTCCGACGTTCGGTCTGCCGACGATCGCCACAAGCGGTTTATTATTGTTTGTCATAAGTCACCTCGTTTCCGCCGTGATCGGCGCGTAAAAACCCGTCTATAAGTCGATTAATCGAGTGTTCTCGGTTTGATTAACCCGTTTATTCCACTAAAAGGTTGTATTTTTCGTTGAGTTTTTCAAAAATCGCGTCGGCTATGCCTTCGCCGCCGAACTGTTGCAGATTCCCGACTGAATTTTTCAGTTTTTCGTATTTTTCCGAGCCGCCGATTGCCTCTTCGATGAATTTAACGCAATTTTCCGCGTCGAAAATTCTCATCGCGTCGCCGACGTAAGAAACGTAATGTTCGGCGATTAATTTTTCTATCGTGTTCGCCGAGTGCGTGACCACGATGGGAACATGGAAAAACGCAGGCTCGAGTAGGCCGCTTCCGCTTTTGCCGAGATAAAGGTCGGAAGCGGCGATATATTCGAGAATATTCTCGCAGAACTCGAACGGATAAAACGCGGTTTGCCCTTTGGTTTTAAGCCCGTCGAGTCGTTTTTTGAGTTCGGGGTTTTTGCCGCAGATCGCCACGAGATTTATCGGCAGGTCTTTTTCCACGATAAGCTCGCTGATCTTCTCGGTTAAGCCGATTCCGTATCCGCCTTCCATTAAAAGCACGGTGAAACGGTCGTCAAGCCCGAGTTTTTCGCGGAGTTTTTGTCTGTCGCGTTCTACGTGGAACGCTTCCTCTCTTATAGCCGAGGGTACGAGTTTCAGGTTGTCCTTGTTGAACCTGCGCGGGAATTTTTTAAGCGCACGGTCGTAGCCTTCTTTTATCGAAATCGTATCGAGATCGCAAGGGTAGCGGAACATCGCGTTGAGGTGCGCGTCCGGTCCGTACATAACGGTGAGCGGTTTTCTGTCGAGCCGCTCGGCGTAATAATTAGTCGCCCAGTGAGTGGAAACCACGCAGTCGGGGCGAAGTTCGCGCATGTGCGCCATGGAGTCCTTGAATAAATCTTTATAGAGTTTGGACATTACGAACCAACTCGATATTCTGCTGCCGAAAACGTTCAGGCAGGCGATATTGAGATAGCCGTAAAGGTTGCATTTGTTATAGAGTTTCACTTCGTTGCAAAGTCTTTTTTCGAACTTTGCCATAGCTTTGCTGCCCGTTTCCTTGAAGAAATCGGAACGGATGACTTCGCAATACTTTCCGTATTTTTTCTCGAAGGCGTCCGCTATGGATTTTTCCGCCATAATGTGTCCGAATCCCGCTTCTACGAACGGGAATACGACTCTCGGTTTACGTTCGCTCATTTTTTCGCGTCCCCCTTTCCGGAAGTTTTCTTTGCCTGATTTATTCCCTTTTCCGCAAGAACTATAACGAACATAAGGAACAAAACGTAATAAGGTACGAAGTACAAAATATCGAACAAACAAATCGTTGCGAAAGCCCCGATAAAACACAATATGTAAAATTTGCCGGCGTAGTTTTCTTTAATCGTTCTGCGGCAAACGTCGATGACGGCGTAAAGCACGGTGACGATTCCGAAAATTCCGCCCGAGCCTAACGCCTGAAAAACAAAGTTGTGGAAGAGCGCGCCGAAAATGTTGGACGCGGTTGAATCGTTGTGATAAGGATAAGCAAAGCCCGCGCCGAAAATCGGTTTTTCCGTGAAATAAGTCATCGCGTCTTTCCATATTCTACATCTTCCGTTCAGCCCGGGACCTTTGCTCGGGAGAAGATAATCGAGCAGCGCCGATCTTCCGTTGAGCAGAAGAATGACGAAAAATATCGCGCACGCCGCGGTGAACGCGCCGAGAACGGATAAAAACAGCGTTCTCCTTTGCAATTTGACGGCGGTTACTATGGAGAGAAGAATGAAAAGCGTTCCTCCCACAGCCATAGCCGTTCTCGAAAGGGTGAGCATTATCGAAACGGCGGCAAGCAGAGCGAGCAGTTCGTAACCGACGTAATTTTTCGATTTTAAGATTTTATAAAATATCGCCGGGAGCAGAAACGCTATCATCGCGCCCGATTGATTGCTCATGCCGCAACCGATGACGATGTATGTTTTCCAATTGCCGATCGCCCCCAGGAAGTCGCCCGAGCGCATGCAACGTCGCCAGTTTTCGGGTAAAAATTCAAACGGCG
Source organism: Clostridiales bacterium (assembly GCA_022781715.1). Classification (GTDB taxonomy): domain Bacteria; phylum Bacillota; class Clostridia; order Christensenellales; family Borkfalkiaceae; genus UBA10281. The sequence goes on from JALETB010000110.1 coordinate 6,288, forward strand.
GGAGCAGGTTCAGAAGATATACGTAAACCACTTCGAGCGAAATTATCAGCGCGACGCCCGAAAGGAGCGTCATCGCGTATTCGAGAAGTCCGTCGAATCCGTCGGTGATTCCGGTCAGAATGAGATATAATCCCAAGTACGAAGCCGCGCCGAAAAGCCCGAACAAAAGACTTTCGCCGTATTTGTTGCTCCCTGCGGGGATCACGCCCGACAAAACCATCGAAAGCGACAACGCCGCGAGCGGCAGAATCGATTTCGCGCCGCGGTAATTTTCCTTATGTTTCACGCATCTGTAAACCATGCACGCGATAAGGAACGCGCCGCAGATAGCGAGCGAAATTATCGTGGATGTTCTGTAATAAAAATCCGAAACGCCCTTCGGCCACGTGGTGTTCTGGGTGGAAACCACGAAAATGGTGAAGAAAATCACCGTGAGCGCGGGGCGCGCGTCCTTGAACGCGACAAGAAACGTTCCTCCGGCAAGTGCGAAGAGGATCAGCCCGACGAGATCGAGAGCGAGAGCGTGAAAAAAGAGCGCGACGGCGCAAACGACGAAAACAAACGCCGGCTTGACCGCGAATTCTTCTATTTTGTTTTTATATTCCGATATCGTCTTTTCCATAAATTCCTGTTGACGCTATGAGTGGTCCGATTTTTTGCGTAATTTGTCCGCCCTAGCCACAGGCGATTGCGTTCGCGAACGTTCAAGTTATAATTACACATTATATTTATAATACTATATTTTAAAATAAAAAGCAAATAAAAAGCAAAATAAAAAGCAAATAAAAAGCGATGACATTATTTCTGCTGCCGTTGATTTTTTTGTAAAGGCGGCGGCGTGGCGAAAGTTCGGGTGAGCGCAATATTTAAAAACCGCGGTCGTGATTTTTATAAAATAAGCGATTAAACGACTTATAGGCGGGGTTTTATGCGGTAATGGAAAGGGGCGACGGCGTTTTTATCGAAAACGCCGTCGCCCCGAATCGGGTGAGTTGCCGTTGAGTTTATTGTGGTTTTATTTCACCGCGACCCAAATTTCGCAGGAGTAATCGGGATTTTGCGTGTCGTCGGACGGATAAACTTCGATTTCCGCTCCGTTCGCGTATTCATAGCCGCTCTGAACGAAAAACTCCTTGATTATTTTGGAATAAGTGTTCACGAACGCCTCGGGCATTTTGCCTTTCGCGGTGAAAACGGCGTACTTCGCGGCGGGCAGGTCGATAACTTCGAGTCCGTCCTCGACGGGTTCTCCGCGATATTCCGATGCGATCGCATATGGGAAAGAATCGCTTTCTTTTCCTTCCGCAGAAAAACTTATGCCGAGAAGACCTTTTAAAGTCGGGTCTTTGGGAATGTGTCTGCAAATCTTCTCGGTGTAACCCTCTTTTTTGCATTTGTCCCAAAATTTCGAAATCGCCACCGAAGTCATTTCGTGTTGCTTCAAAAAGCGTTCTTTTCTGCAAACAAGTTTCATGCTGCCTAAATTTTCTATTCTGTAATCCATTAAACTACCTCCGCTGACGGTAATTTTTACGGTAAGTTTGGAAAAAGGAATTGTTTTCGCGCCCTTTTTCGCTTCGAGCGGGGTTACGCCGTGAAACTTCGTAAACGCTCTCGAAAAACTCTCGGGCGATTCGTAACCGTAGTCAAGCGCGACGTCTATCACTTTTTTCTTTCCGTCTACGAGGTCTTTCGCGGCGAGGGCGAGTTTTCTTCTGCGGATATAATCGCCAAGAGTGTAACCCGTGAGGACGAGAAAAAGTTTCTGAAAGTGAAATTCCGAGAGATAGGCTCTTTTTGCCACTTCGGAGTAAATAATCTCGTTTTTGAGGTTTTCTTCGACATAATCGATCGCTCTTTGAAAGTTTTTAACGTAATCCATGTTTTCCGCTCTCCGTGCGTCAGCATTGTTATTATACGCTTTCGCCGCGGCAAATTCCTGATATTTTTTGCTTTTGTATGTCGGTTTGTCGGGTTTGGCATATATAAAACGCCGCCCGAAAACCTCTCGGCAAAGAGGTTTTCGGGCGGTGACGATAACAAAAATTAAAACAAGCCGACGATTTCGCCTTTTTCGTTCACGTCGATGTTTTCGGCGGCAGGTCTTTTGGGTAGTCCCGGCATCGTCATAATGTCGCCCGTCAGAACCACGATGAATCCCGCCCCTGCGGAAACTTCAACGTTTCTGACCGTTATTTTAAATCCTTCCGGCGCGCCGGGCAGCGCGGGGTTATCCGAAAAACTATACTGCGTTTTGGCTATGCACACCGGCAGGCGCGAAAACCCGAGAGCGTTAAGCGTTTCGATTTGTTTTTTTGCCTGCGGAGTAATCGTGATTCCGTCGCCGCCGTAGATTTTTTTAACCACCGCCTCGATTTTTTCTTCAATAGAATCTTCGTCGCGATAACAGAAAGTGAAATCGCCGCGTTCCTCTTCGCAGAGCCTTACCACTTCGCGCGCGAGTGCTTCGCCGCCCTTTCCTCCGTCCGCCCACACTGTGGACAAAACCACGTTAACGCCCAGTTCGCGGCATTTTTCGATGATGAAATTTATCTCCGCGTCCGTGTCCGTCGGGAAGCGGTTTATCGCCACCACGCACGGCAGTTTATAAACGTTTCTGATATTGCTTACGTGCCTGAGCAGGTTGGGCGTGCCTTTGCCGAGCGCGTTGAGATTTTCCGTTCCGAGTTCGGTTTTTGCAAGCCCGCCGTGCATTTTCAGCGCACGCACCGTCGCCACGACGACAACCGCGTCCGGTTCAAGCCCCGCTTTTCTGCATTTTATGTCGAGGAATTTTTCCGCGCCCAAGTCCGCGCCGAATCCCGCTTCGGTCACAACGTAGTCTGCGATTTTAAGCGCGCCGTCCGTCGCGATGACGGAGTTGCAGCCGTGCGCGATATTGGCGAAGGGTCCGCCGTGAACGAACGCCGGAGTTCCTTCGAGCGTTTGAACGAGGTTGGGTTTGAGCGCGTCTTTTAAAAGGGCGGTCATCGCCCCCGCAGCCTTTAAGTCGCCCGCCGTGACGGGTTTGTCGTCGTAATTATAGCCCACGATCACCTTCGATAAGTTGGCCTTTAAGTCGATTATCGAGGTGGAAAGGCAAAGAACAGCCATAATTTCGGAAGCCACCGTAATCTTAAATCCGTCCTCCCGGGGAGTGCCGTTCGGCTTGCCGCCCAGCCCGTCCACGATGAATCTCAGTTGACGGTCGTTCATATCCACGCACCTTTTCCAGGTGATTTTTCTCACGTCGATTCCGAGTTCGTTGCCCTGCTGAATGTGGTTGTCGAGCATGGCTGCAAGAAGGTTGTTCGCCGCGCCTATCGCGTGGAAATCGCCGGTGAAGTGCAAATTGATGTCCTCCATCGGCACCACTTGCGCATAGCCTCCCCCCGCCGCGCCGCCTTTAACGCCGAACACCGGGCCGAGCGACGGCTCGCGAAGAGCGGCGACGACGTTTTTGCCTATTCTTTTAAGCCCGTCGGCAAGCCCTATCGAAGTGGTGGTTTTGCCCTCTCCTGCGGGCGTTGGCGTGATCGCCGTCACGAGAACGAGTTTGCCCTTCCGCTTTTTGTTTTCGAAATAAGAAAGGTCGATTTTCGCCTTGTATTTTCCGTAATATTCTACATAATCTTCGCCGATTCCGAGATTTGCGGCGATTTCGGAGATTTTTTTCATCTCGCATTCGCGCGCGATTTCGATATCGGTTTTCATTTTCGTTTTAGTTTCTGTCATATTTGCCCTCACTCGGCGGTTTCCTCGATGAAAACGCACAGTTTTTCTATTCCCTTTTTCAACGCGGATTCGTCTATCGCATAAGAAATCCTTATATAATTATCCGCGCCGAACGCCGAGCCGGGAACGACGGCTACCTCTTTTTCGTTGAGAAGCGCGTTCGCGAAGCCGGCGGAGTTTTCGATCTTGTTTCCGCCTCTCGTGGGTTTTCCGTAAGTTACGGAAACGTCGACGAAAATATAAAACGCTCCTTCCGGCATAATAAATTTCGCGCCGTGATTTTCGAGAATTTTAACCGCGGCGAGCCTTCTTGAATCGAACGTTTTGCGCATTCCCGCAATAAATTCGTCCGATTTCTCCCTGTTCGTCAGCCCCTCGAGCGAAGCGTACTGCGCCACGGAATTTACGTTGGACGTCATATGGCTCTGCGCTCTCGTCATCGCCGCGGCGATTTTTTCGGGCGCGATCGCCCAGCCGATTCTCCAGCCCGTCATCGCGTAAGATTTGCTCATTCCGTCGATGATTATCGTCCGCGATTTTATCTCTTCGCCGAGCGAGGCGATCGAAACGTGTTTTTTTCCGCCGTAAACGAGGTCGCGGTAAATTTCGTCCGAAAGGACGAAAATCCCGTCGTGTTTCAGAACAACGTCGGCAATCGCGGAGAGTTCCTCGCGGGAGTAAACCGCGCCGGTGGGGTTGTTCGGCGAGTTCAGAATCAACAACTTCGTTCTCGGCGTAATCGCCTTTTCCAGTTCTGCGGCGGTCATTTTGTAGCCGTTTTCGGGCTTGGTTTCCACAAAAACGCTTTTCGCGCCGCAATACTTCGCAAGTTCGGGATAAGTCACCCAGTACGGCGAAGGAACGATAACTTCGTCGCCCTCTTCCGCGAGCGCGGCGACGGCGTTATATAAAGGTTGTTTCGCGCCTGTGCCGATAACGACCTGCGAGGGCGAATATTCCACGCCGACGGCGAGTTTTCTGTTTTCGACGATCGCTTTTTTGAGTTCCGGAATTCCGGAAGCGGGGGTATACTTGGTTTTTCCCTCTCTCATCGCCTTTATCGCCGCTTCGATTATATAATCCGGCGTGTTGAAATCGGGTTCGCCCACACCGAAATTCACGACGTCGCGGCCCTCCGCCTTCAGTATTTTTGCCTTTGCGGATATCGCGAGCGTAGCCGATTCGGCTATGCCTGAAACCCTTCGGGTAAGTTTAATCTCCATAACGCTGTCTCCAAGGTCGTGCAATGCGTAAATTATATCATCGCGCAGGCGTTATGTCAATAGAAAGCGAGAAAAAAGCGAGCGAAACGGAACACGTTCTTTTAGCGCGGAAAAAATTCGGCGAAAATGGCGAGTTTTATTTTTTGATTAAAATTTACCCGCGTAAAAATATTAAAAAAGCACCCAAGACCACTAAAAACGCACAAATTAAGTCTTGCACTCACGCTGCTCCTCTCCATGGGTGTGGCGACGGGCTGCGGCACAACGACGAGTTCCGTAAAGAAAAACACGGGAGTCAATCTTCATCCCGACGAAAATATCACCGCTACGCTCAGCGTGGCTGTGGAAAACTACGCCGCGGAGAAGCAGATAATTGAAGAAATCGGCTCTGTCGCTTTGCGTTTACAAAAACAACTACCTCTTGACTTTTAGTCCTTTTCTGAATATAAAGTCGAATAAAAAAATATCTGCTTATACTTTACAGGCTCAAAAGGATTTTTACGAGATGAATATTCAATTTTCTAAAAAGTCATTTATGTATTTATCTTCTTTAAGCAGTATGGTAAATGTTCGGCAGACAGAACCAAGGAAATATCCTTTGCTTATTGGCTGCGGAAAGTATGATATTCCTATGGAACTATCCGCAGTAGAAATGTGGAAGAAAAATGAACCAGAATGCTGAGTGATTATTTTCGAGGGAGCTGGACATTGTGTGAATATGGACACACCAGGTAAATTTAATGCAGCTATGGAGGAATTTTGGTTAAGTGGATACGGCAAATACTAAAAGTGATTGGATACGCTGCCCTGTCTGCGGCAATAAAACCCGAACAATGATACGGGAAAATACCGAACTAAAAAATTTCCCTCTGTATTGTCCGAAATGTAAACAGGAAACTTTGATAAATGCAAAGGAACTACATATAATCGTCATCAAAGAGCCAGACGCATAAGATGCAGAGCCGATGAACAAGTGAGTAATCGCAGTTTGTCGGCTCTGGATTGCACCCGCTCGACAGCGACGGTGAGAACACGCGGCGAACCCCCCGAAAGTAACGGCAATAACGGAAAATTTGAAAAGCCCGAAAACAACGGAAATTTTGAAAAGCCCGAAAATTTTCTCGGGCTTTTTGCGGTGGAATTTTGCGGTGAAGCGGCGAAGAGTTATCGTAAAATCGATTCGCCGGACGAAAAAAAGGAAAACGAGCGCGTGTTCGCCTTTTATTTCGACTATATGCAACCCGATAGTTTCTATAACGGCTACACCTATGCCGATACGATGAACAGAGCCGCCACCGAGCGTTTCATCGAACTTACTCACGAAAAATATTTCGAAGCGTTCGGCGAATTGTTCGGCACGGTGATAAAGGGTATTTTCACCGACGAACCGCACAGAAATCCCTTCCTCAACGGCTTC
>JALETB010000112.1 GCA_022781715.1 Clostridiales bacterium
TATAAACACCTATCGACCGACGATATCATCATTTTCGATGACGAATTCGGCGATTTGTCCGATTTGTTGCAGTTTAAAGTAAAATACATAAAACAAAACGCCCTGCTTATCGGGCAAAAGGCATTTCAGATTATATTCGAAAAAACCTCTAACCCGGACTTTCTCAACAGGCATCTGGTAATACCTGAAACGCCGGTTTTTAAGTAATTTTCGGAAATAACCAACCTTTTGTGATTTTATGAAATAAAATATAACGTCCGGAACGAAATCAGCGGAAGAACGATATTTTTATATGCAAGCGTATATTAAAGCACGCTATTCGAAACGTGAACTTGAAATTTGAATCCGTCATCGATTATTATCTGGTCAACTTCCCCGAAGATGTTGCAAAAATGACCCGATATACCTACCCCAATTGCGCATAAGCAATGCCGTACAGGAAAAAATAAACCGGTCAAAATGAATCCTATAAGTTATTTTTATGGGCGATTTTGCGCCCGAAGTTACTTAAAATATTGAAGTTTAAAAAACAATATGCTATAATAGATCCATTAAAGGAGGCTGTCTTTTATGATAAAATTCAGAAACGACTTTTATGCCGACGTGAGAACCGAGGATCGAAGCAGAACCACGATTACTTACAAAGCCGGCGTTCTGGAAGAAATGAAAACACGCGTGGAAAGCCGCGCTTTTTTACGTGTTTACGACGGTAAAATGTGGTATTACGCATCCGTGACCGACCTTGCAAACTTGCAAAAAACTCTCGACGGGCTTTACGCTGCCGCAACGCCGAACGCGCAGATTCTCGATGACCCCATCGTCCGCCGCTTCGAGCGGAATAAAGACAAGGCGATGAATTTTGCGGGTTGCTCGGTGCGGGATGTTCCTCAAAAGGACAAACAGGCTCTTCTGCTCTCTTACCTGCCGCTTCTTTCCGAAGATACCTGCATCACGATGCCGCAGGGCATGTATCTCGATAGGAACAGCGTGTTCTGCTTCCGCTCCAGCCTCGGCGCGGATATTACTTACGATTACCAAACCTGCGGGCTTTCGTTTTCGTGCAGCATGGCGGAAGGCGACAAAAAATTCTCCGGACACTGGCAGAAGGGCGCAACGCGTTTTGACGAGTTAATCGGCTTGGAGAGCGAGATTCGCGAGGCGATCAAGGAACAAACTTATTTCCTGCGCAACTCGATTCCCGTCGTTCCCGGCAAATATCCGGTCGTTCTCTCCCCCGAAGCCGCAGGCGTTTTCGCGCACGAATCGTTCGGGCATAAATCGGAATCCGACTTCATGCTTTCCGACGAATCTATGCGCGAGGAATGGCAGATCGGCAAAACCGTCGGCTCGCCCATTTTATCCATTGCGGAATGCGGTTCGGTTCCCGGATGCGGATACGTGCCTTACGACGACGAAGGAACGCGCGCCCGTAAAAATTATCTGATTAAAAACGGCAAACTTGCGGGAAGGCTGCACAACGCGCAGACTGCCACCGCGCTCGACGAAAACCTGACCGGAAACGCGCGCGCAATCGACTGCACCTTTGAGCCGATCGTGCGAATGACGACCACCTACATCGAGGGCGGAGACCTTGACTTCGACAAGTTGATCGCTCCTATCAAAAAAGGATATTTCATCAAAACGATCCGCCACGGAAGCGGAATGAGTACGTTTACCATCGCGCCCAATCTCGCATACGAGATAGTCGACGGAAAACTCGGAAAACCCGTGCAAATCAGCGTGCTTACCGGTTCCGTTTTCGAAACGCTCGGTCTCATCGACGGCTTGACGAGCGACGTGCATTTGCTTTCCTTCGTGACGGGCGGATGCGGAAAGATGGAACAACAAGGCTTACCTGTCGGATTCGGCGGACCTTACGTCCGCGTATCGTCTATGAACGTACAATGAGGGATAATTATGGAAAAAGAATTTTTGATTGAAACATACCGCTCCGTTACGCTTAACGTGACAGGCGGCAAGATAGACAGTTTCCGCGAAAAAGAAGAAACGACAGGCACCGTCCGTGTTTACGAAAACGGTTGCATAGGCGTTGCAGGTTGCCTCGGAATCCCGGACGAAGAGGCGTTGACGGAGAAAGCCGTTGAAGCCCTTGCGCTCGGAATTCCCTACCCTTGCCATCTCGACGGCGCGCTCGAACGGGAAATCCTTCGCGAGGACGAGATTATTCCCGTACCCGAGTTTATCCCGACGATGCAGAAATTTCTCGACCGTCTCGGCGAAGCCTGCCCGAAATTTGCTTTTTCGAATAAAATCAAATTAAGTTACAGAAAGACCGAATACCGCAACTCTTCGGGGCGGCATCTGACGAGTTCCGGGCGTTACTTAAGCATTCAGTTGCTTGCGCAAAACCGCGGTTCGGGCAATCTGTTCGACACCGCTTTCAGTTACGAGGGCGATTCTTTCGACGCGGACGCACTGCTCGCGAGATTTAAAAATCAATACGACGCATTTTATACGCACGCCGACATCGAACCGGGGCGTGTTCCCGTGGTGATGGAAGCGGCGGACTTGTTCGGCACGTTTTTGCAGCATTTTGTTGCTGAAATGTATGTTTCGGGCGCGTCTTTGTTCAGCGGAAAACTCGGACACAAGGCGTTCTCGGAGAAACTTTCGCTCAAAAACGATATGAACCCCGAAACGCATGCGGGGGTGTGCTTCTTCGACAGAGAAGGTTGCGTCGCACCCGATTTCCGCCCTGTTCTTATAGATAAAGGCGTCCTTATCGGACTTTTGACGACTAAAAAATCGGCGGAAAACTTCAACGTGCCTGATCTCGGCACGGCGGCTGCCGCTTACGACGGCGTTCCCAGCCTCGGGTTCAACCGTTTCTACGTCGAGCCGACGGCGCAAAATCTGAGCGAACTCGTTCCCGGCAAGGCGATTTACGTGGTAATGGCTTCCGGTGGCGACACCACGCCAGGCGGACATTTCGCCACTCCGGTACAAATGGCGTACCTTATGGAAGACGGTAAGTTCGTGGGGCGGCTCCCCGAACTGAACATTGCAGGCGACGTTTTCGATATGCTCGGCAAAGATTATATCGGAGCCGTGAGCGGAGAACCCTCTCCCGACAGCATGTCCTGCGCCGTGGTTATGGACGTGACAAAATAATACTTTATAATTACCAAAGCGGGCTGTGAGTTTTTCTCATAGCCCGTTTTTGTGAGATTTTCATGGGGAAGCCCCACCCGATTTATTTTTTAAACTTTGCGAAAAGAACTTTTTTAACTGCTCTTCATCCGCGAACGCGACGCAGAAAACCGCATAGCCACAGGTGATTGCTCGCTTTTTACATATATTTATCGAGTTCGGCGGCGATTTTTCCGTTTTTCTTTATTTTCGGATTTTCGATGACTTTTCCGCCGCTCACGACGATTTTTACGTCCTTCAACGCCCTTAAATCTTCGAGCGGGTTTTTCTCGGTGACGATCATATCCGCAGATTTGCCGACTTCGACAGAGCCTGTTATGTCGCCTATGCCCGCCATTTCCGCGCTGAGAAGCGTTGCCGTGTGGAGCGCGAACGAATTGCTCACGCCGACGTACTTATGGAAATAATACAACTCGCGCCAAAAATCGTACTGCGTGATCCACGGACAACCTACGTCGTTGCCGAGAACAACGGGGATATCGTTTTCCAGAGCCGCTTTCGCACAATCGATTATGCCTTCGAAAACGACGTTTCCATTGAACTGCTCCACTTCCGAAGCGTTGGAAACCGACTTGTCGAAAAGCGCGTATGGAATAGCGGGAGAAATGGTGGTACACAGAAACGCTCCGCGTTTTTTGAAAAGGTCTATAATTTCCTTGTCGGGCTTTGCGCCGTGTTCGACGGAATCCACACCGTTTTCAAGCGCGACTTTAACGCCCTCGGGAGATTCTGCGTGCGCCGCTACTTTATAGCCCTCAGCGTGAGCCTTTTCACAAACCGCGGCGACTATTTCAGGCGACATTTTCAGTTCGCCCGGAACACCTTTCCCCTTTGCGTCCAGAACGCCGCCCGTGACCATTATTTTAACCAGATCGATATTCTCGTTCTTGCTCATTTCAACGCGTTTTTTCGCCTCTTCGGGCGTTGTCACGGCGACGGCTACAGAACCCGCCATATGCCCGCCGGGAACGGATATTCCCTGATTTGCGGCGAGAATTCTCGGTCCGATTTTTTTGCCCGCGGAAATTTCGTCGCGTAGTTTTCCGTCGAAATCGGCGATGCCGCCCATCGTGCGAATCGTCGTAACACCACTCAAAAGTTCGCTTTTGGCGTAAGAACAGACGAGATTATAGGCGATTTTGCGCGTTAAAGCCGTACTCATCACCGTTTTGACGAGTTTCGCGTTGTCGCGTTGTTTTTTCTGCGGTTTTCCGTTGCCGGCAAGGTGAACGTGCATGTTTATCAGCCCCGGAGACACATATGCGCCCTTTAAGTCCTTTACCGTATACCCTGACAAATCCGCGCCGCCCGCGGCGACTATATCCGTTATTTTTCCGTCGTCCACGAGAATATATTTCCCGCTCTCGACGACCATATCCTTTTTACCGTTTAAAATATTGCAATTGACAAAAGCGTATTTCATAATGTTTTATATTATAGTGCCGGCATACATTTTTGTCAATTATCCCTGCGGACATATTCAAATCAAACTTATGAAAGAAATGAACTCGCCGTTCGTGGGCTTTTCGTATTTGCCGAAATTTCCGCCGTAAAGAGAATTTGCGACCTCGCAAAATTTTCCCTTGCTTATCACCGAGTCGACCGCGTTTCTTATACATCTTTCGACAACGCTTCCGCTTACGCCGAATTTATCGCCGACGAGCGGATAAAGACCTTTCGTGAGATTCCCGAGAAGTTCGGGAGCAACTGCGACGAGTCTCGACGCTTCGACAAGATAAGCATAGCCTTTCAAAGTTCTCGACAAGCCTATTTTGGTGAAAAATCTGCTAAGTTTTGCAGGCAAACCGTTGTCGTTCGTCGCGAGAGTGCGACGGAATAAATCGACTATCGCGTTTTCGTCGAGTTGACGAGTGTAAAGTTCAATCGGAAACATCCTTTCCGAATCGCCTTTGCAAATGTGATACAATCTGTGAACGGAAAAGCCTTTGACGAACTTTATCGTTCCGGTTCTCACACTAAACCACGAAAATCTTGTAGACAGTTCGAAAAACACCGATTTATACATTTCTTCGCCGACCAGAATAAATTCATAATTGGCTTTAACCAGCGAACAGATGCCCGAATCATCGAAATCGGCTGCGCTGAAAGTGTCGATGCCGCAACAAAATTTTAACTTTTCCGCAAGTTTATCCGTGGAATCGTCGCTTTCAATAAAAATACCCTTCATTATTTTCCCCCTTTATGCCGAAAATCGCTTTAAAAAAAGAAATAAACTCCGATGCCGATCAAAAAAATCCGTAATATTTTTGATCGACACGTTTCAAGTTAACGACTTTTTTTGAATATTTGAAGTAATTATAGTCCCGCTTCCCGCATCTGTCAAGTGTTTTTTACTAAATTTTTAAATTAATTTTGAATATTTTTTACAGAATATTAAAAAGCCGTCGCAAAACGTGACGGCAAATTCTTTAAAAACCATATGATAACACGCAAAATTCGTTAATTTTGCACGTATAATTCCTTATACGGATTTTTCGAATCGGGCGTAAGAACATAAAAACGCGAATTCATAAACTCCGTTTTGTTTTTTGAAAAATATTTACAAAATTCACCCACATACTTCTCTATCTCGGCAAGGTCATCATCTCCCGCAACCCTGACGTTTATTTTCGGCGAGACGTTCTGAGGCTTGGTTTCCGTCCTTATGACGATTTTGCCGCCGTGCATACCCGTTCCGCAGAAAAATCCGACGGGCTTCGGACTGTTTTGAGAATTGAGAACCACGATAAGCCCGCCCGCCTGATATTCGCCGAGAAAACTCCCCGACGTTTCGCCGATGACGATAACGGGCTTCTTATTTCCGTATTCCTTCATATGTATACCCGTTCTGTAACCGGCTTTGCCTTCAATATATATCTCGCCGCCGCGCATGGCGTAACCCGCGGCGTCACCCGCCATGCCGTGAACGACAACTTTTCCGTCGTTCATGGTGTCGCAAGCCTGATCCTGAACGTTCCCGAAAACGGTTATCTCACCGCCGCTCATAAACGAAGCGAGTCCGTTACCCGGAACGCCCGTTATTTTTATACGTTTATTCTCCGTCCCCGCGCCGATAAACCTCTGCCCGGTACAGTTGACGAGTTCAACCTCTTTCTCTTCGCGGATAAGCGAATTGAGCGCGGCAAAGTCAAGGTTTTTACAATCTATTTTTTTCATTATTATCTCCGATAATTCGCCCTGTATTAATTACTTGCTCGCCGCAAATTATTCGCCGGCGTGCTTTATGCCCAAAATCGAAAGTTCCTTTTCGTTCAGCCCCACACCGCGAAGCATAAGCCTGTTACCTTTGAGAGCCTCGATGGAATTGATGCCCATTCCGCCCATGAATTCTTTGATTTCATGATCCCATGCGGTGAGAAGATTGACAAGCCTTTCGCTGCCCTTTTCAGGGTCGAGCCTTTCGACGAGTTCAGGAACCTGCGTGGCTATGCCCCAGTTACACTTGCCGGACTGACAATTTCTGCAAAGGTGACAGCCGAGCGCGATCAGGGCGGAAGTTGCGATATACACGGCGTCCGCACCGAGAGCGATCGCTTTTACAACGTCTGCGCTGCTTCTTATCGAACCGCCCACGACGAGCGAAACGTTTTCCCTTAGTCCCTCTTCTCTGAGCCGCGAATCGACGGCGGCAAGAGCGAGTTCAACGGGTATGCCGACGTTATCCCTTATTCTCGTGGGCGCGGCGCCCGTTCCGCCGCGGAATCCGTCTATCGCAATTATATCCGCGCCGCTCCGCGCAATCCCGCTTGCTATAGCAGCAATGTTATGGACGGCGGCAACCTTTACTATAATCGGTTTTTTGTATTCCGTAGCCTCTTTAAGAGCATAAACGAGTTGCTTAAGATCTTCAATCGAATAAATATCGTGATGAGGGGCGGGGGAAATTGCATCCGTCCCGACAGGAATCATGCGCGTCATGGAAACGTCCTCGGTTATCTTCGCTCCCGGGAGATGCCCGCCGATGCCGGGTTTCGCACCCTGGCCCATTTTAATCTCTATCGCCGCACCCGCTTCAAGATAATCTTTGTAAACTCCGAATCTGCCCGACGCAACCTGTACTATCGTATTCTTTCCGTATTTGAAAAAGTCCTTGTTAAGCCCGCCCTCGCCGGTGTTGTAACAAATTCCGAGTTTCGTCGCCGCCAAAGCAAGGCTTTTGTGCGCGTTGTAACTTATCGAACCGTAACTCATAGCCGAAAACATAATCGGCAGTTCAAGGTCGAGCCGGGGCGAAGAATCGCAGATTATATGTCCGTTTTTGCCGCGTCGGATATCGCGGTTGCGCTTGCCGAGCGTAACCTTGGTTTCCATAGGCTCTCTGAGCGGGTCGATGGACGGATTGGTCACCTGCGAGGCGTTGATGAGAATTTTATCGAAATACACGGGGTATTTCTCGGGGCAACCCATAGACGAAAGAAGCACGCCGCCGCTTTCCGCCTGCTTATATATCTCCTTAATTACCGAATCGCTCCAGTTGTCGTTCTTTCTGAAACACAAATCGCTTCTGACGATTTTTATCGCCCGCGAAGGGCAGAAACTCACGCATCTGTGGCAGTTGACGCATTTTGACTCGTCGGAAACGAGTTTTTTTCCGTTTTCCGTGTCAATAAGAGAATGAACGCCGTTGAAACACTGCTTTACGCACGCGCCGCAAAGCGTACATCTCGATAAATCTCTTTTCACTTCGTAATCGGCGTATACGTAACTCATAAATCTATATCGCCCTCCGCAAAACAGTTAAGATTGGTTATCGGCGGATCTGACTTCTCACCCTTAAGCGTAACGATCACAGGTTCGCCGCCGCGCGGAGCCAACAAGCCGCCCGCGTTTTCGTCCATTCTTCTTATGGCGCACTCCTCGCTCGCGAAATAAGTTCTGGCTCCGCTTTTAGCAGTGACCATGGAACGAAGTTTCAATCTGTCGTTCAAAGCCATCATTCCGCCGTTCCACCCGACGAGAATCGAAAACGGACCCGTCATGAGCAGCCCCGGGAATTCCTTTCGGAGATAATCGCACACGACGCGCCTTTCATCCGGCATATGCTCTATAGTAGTCCAGAACGGCGCGGCGATGACAGCCGCCGCTTCCGACATTGTAAGCCCCTTTTTGCGGACGAGAAAATCGAGCGCGTAAGTTATCACTTCGGTATCCGTTAAAAGTGTACATTTATAACCGAACATTTCGATAAACCTTCTGTTCGCGTCGTAAGACGAAATTTCGCCGTTGTGAACAACAGTCAGGTCAAGCAAAGAAAACGGATGCGCGCCACCCCACCAGCCGGGGGTGTTTGTTGGATATCTTCCGTGAGCCGTCCAACCGTAACCGGCATATTCCTCGAGTCTGTAATAATCGCCTATATCTTCGGGATAACCTACGCCTTTGAAACAGCCCATATTTTTTCCGCTCGAAAAGACGTACGCACCCTTTATTTCGTTATTGATTTTTATCACGCGGCGGGCGACGTACTCGCGCTCGTCGAGTTGACTGTCACGAAGAAGGTTATGATCGGGCATGACGAAATAACGCCAGATAAGCGGTTCGTCGGTTATGCGCGGATTTTTTCTGACCGGGATTTTGGAAAGGTTGATTATTTCAAATTTTTCGTCAAGATAATCCTCGCACGCTTTTTTCGCTTCCTTATCCGCATAAAAAACGTGAAAAGCATAATAATCTTTATACTGAGGATAAATTCCGTAACCGGCAAAACCACCGCCGAGTCCGTTGGAACGCTCGCGCATGGTACGCATTGCATCGGTGATTATCGCGCCCGAAATGTTTTCTCCGGTTTCGGAAAACACGCCGGCTATCGCGCAACCGGACGGTATTCTGTTTCCTCTTTCGCCTTCTGTGTTCATTTACTCCTCCGTGACGTCAAAAATATGGCATTTTATAACTATATTATTATAAACTGTCCGACCGCCTACTGTCAAACGATTACCGGGAAAATTGTTTTTCGATTAATTTATATATAATATAAATTCAAACTTTAAAGCGCGTTAAATCGCTTAAAATCTCTCGCGGCTCATCTAAGACTTTAAATCGCTATCGGCTTATATATGAAAAAATTCTTCGTATTTTTATTGATTTTAATATCCGTCATTTTCGCCGCCTGCGCTTACGTAAAATTGAGGTTTCCCTTGAAGTACGCGGAAAACGTTAAGAATTACGCCGCACGATACAACCTCGACGAATCGCTCGTTTTTGCCGTGATAAAAGCCGAAAGCGGGTTCGATAAAGAGAAAGTTTCGCATAAAGGCGCGGTCGGGCTTATGCAGATTATGCCGAAAACCGCGGAATATGTGAGCAAAGAGTTCTTTTCGGGAAGAAAATTCGAACTAACAAACCCCGGGGACAATATAGAACTCGGCTGTTTTTATCTTGCCTACCTTGCCGAAAAATTCGATAACCGCGCGGAAATTCTCGCCGCATATAACGCAGGCGAAGGAAACGTGAAACTGTGGAAAAGCCGCGTAAAAAGAAGCCTTGTCGAAGAGGATATCCCCTTCCCCGAAACGAAAAAATACGTCCGGAAAGTTATACGGTTCTCAAAGATTTACTCGTTTATCCACAAGCAACAGACTCATGCCGATAGCGGCGAAATTTCTTTATTATTGAAGAATAAAGCCGTCTATAAGTCGATAAACCGCATAAAAACACGCCAAACAAACAATTTAATGCACCAAAAAAGACGAGCTTGAGCCCGTCTTTATTTTTGTCTTTTTATAAGTAGTTTTTGATATCGGCTATCATATTTTCGTTCGTAATGCCGAGTTCTTTCAAAAGTTCGGCGGGCTTATATCTGTCGTAAAAAACCTTATTCAAGCCGTAGTTTTTAACTTTCAGATCGCTGTCGCCGAGATACGCAACGATTTTTTCGCCGAATCCGCCGCTTAAAACTCCGTCCTCGAGAGTTACGACTACCTTGTGATTTTTCTTCAATCCGTCCAGAGTTTCCTTATCGACAAGCGTTGCGACGCGCGGATTGATGAGCGTGGGCTTGAAACCGAGTTCCGCCTCGACAGCCGCGGCAAGGCTTTCGCCCTTTTGATAAAAATCGCCGAGCGCGATTATCGCAACCTTTTCGCCGCTCTGCTCAATTTTATATTTCATCACTCCGTCGAAACCGTTTACGTCCGGTCTGTTAAGAATCTGCCCGCCGGGAATGAGAATTACCGACGCACCGGTATGAACATCCAAAGCCCAGTCGAGCATGCCGACGAACTCCTTTTCCGTCGTGGGTGAAAGCACCGTTAAATCGGGAATATTGGTGAAAATGGGCAGGGCGAATATTCCGAGATGAGTTACGTCCGTAAGCCCGTCGAACGCGGAATAATTGAGAAGAATCGTGACGTGATTGCCGTTTATGCAAACGTCGTGAGAAATCTGGTCGTAGGCTCTCTGCATAAACGTCGCATTGGTTATGACGAGCGGTTTAACTCCGCCCTTAGCCATTCCGGAAGCCATAGCGACAGCCTGCTCTTCGGCAATGCCTACGTCGACGAACTGCTCGCCGAGTTTCGCTCTGTCTGCCGGAGAAAGCCCCATAGACATGGGCATATTAGGCGTGACGACGACAAATTTATCGTCCTTTTCGGCTTTGCTCATAATGTACTCGTGCGCGACCGAAACGTAATTTCTGCCGCCGACAAAGAGTTTCTCACCCGTTTCTCTGTTAAACGGCATAGTCCAATGCCACGTCTCTTTATCCGCGACTGCGCGTTCGTAGCCTTTGCCTTTAAGCGTGTTGATATGCACGACCGTGGGATGATCGACGTCCTTAACTCTTTTGAAAACTTCGATAAGCGAGCCGATATCGTTTCCGTTCTTTTCGTAAATATAATCAAGTCCGAAATCTCTGAAAATATTATGCTCCGATTTCCCGTCGGTGTTTCTGAGTTCCTCGAGATTTTTATAAAGCCCGCCGTGCGTTTCGGAAATCGACTGCTGATTGTCGTTGACGATGATTATGAGATTAGACTTTATCTCCGACCCCGCAACGTTAAGCCCTTCGAGGGCCTCGCCGCCCGAAAGCGAACCGTCGCCGATAAGAGCCACGACGTTCCACTTACCCTTAAGAACGTCGCGAGCCTTGCAAAGACCGGTGGCAAGCGATATCGAAGTGGAAGTGTGTCCCACGTTAAACAAATCATGTTCGCTCTCGGCGGGGTTCGTGTAACCGGAATCTTCCGAAAATCTCGCGTCATCGATATATCCCGCTTTTCTCCCCGTGAGAATTTTATGGGCGTAACTTTGGTGCGAAACGTCGAAAACAAATTTATCTATGGGCGAAGAGAAAACATAATGCATCGCGATCTCCGCTTCAACTATCCCGAAATTCGGTCCGAAATGCCCGCCGATCTTGGTGATACGATTGAAAAGAGCCTCTCTTATTTCTCCGGAAAGCGTTTCGAGTTCGCCGAGCGAGAGTTTTTTCACATCCTCCGGTCCGTTTATTCTGTTTAAAATTTCATACATAAGATTTTTACCTCTTTTCAATTATATATTAAACAACTATATATTTACACCATCAAAGCGTTTCCGGTCAAGAATTTTGCGCTGATTATCCGATTTTTCTTTAAATTTTCAAACTCCACGCAGACTGCCAGGCTCGGTGCGTAAACAACTTATTCGTCACAAAATATATCATTTAATCGACTTATAAGGCAACTTATCGATTCAGAAAGGCGTTCGCTTCTTCAATCTGCTCGTCGGTCGGAATCCATTCGGGATGTCCGTTGTCCGGCTTTCCGAGAAAAGTATTTTTTACCCCGCCGTAAGCGTGATAAGGAAAAAATTCCGCTCCGCGACAATGCTTAAGCGTACTTTTTAGTCCGGCAACGCGCCGATAATGTTCCGCCTCGGTGTTTACACCGCGCACGAGGATACAACGCAATTGCGTCACTCCGCCGAGTCTGTCGACCTCCGACAAGTTCTCACGGATCCGTTCCGTTCCCACTCCTGTATTCGCCCGGTGCCGCGCGTCGTCGGTATCTTTGACGTCCCACAAAAATAAATCGGTAAGGGAAACAATTTCCGCCAGACGAGATGTTTCGAAATACCCGCAGGTTTCGATTGCGGTTGAAATTCCGGCGTTCCGGCATAGCCGCAACAATTCCGCACACTCTTCCGCCTGCATGAGCGGCTCCCCGCCGGAAAGCGTAACGCCACCTTCCGAACCGTAAAACGCCATATCCTTTTTTAGTTCGGCAAAAACGTCCGCAACCGACCGGTACTGCCCGCACATCGACAACGCACCCGTTGGACAACATGCAGCACACGCCCCGCAAGCACGGCATCCTTCGCGGCGAAAACGATGGATTCCGTTTTCTATGGTATGAAGTTTTTCAGGGCAAACCGTACAACCGCCGCAGGATATACATTTTGACGGATAAAACAGAATTTGCGGCTTTCGTTCCTGCGTTTCAGGATTGTGGCACCACACGCAGCGCAAAGGACACCCCTTGAGAAAAATAACCGTTCGTATTCCCGGTCCGTCATGCGTGCAGAAACGTTGAATCTCAGTCAATATCATACTTCAGATTTATTTCTCCATTTGTTCAATAATCATCTGCTGCCAGTCGCGATCCAGCGTCACGAAACGCGCGTTCCAACCGGAAACACGAACAGAAAGCGTTTGATAATTCTCAGGATGTTTCTGCGCTTCGTGAAGAATTTTTGCATCTGCGACATCGGGCTGAAAGAAGAAACCACCGAGCCGGACAAAACCTTTGAGTAAAGCAATCATCGCGCTAATACCGGCGTCGCCTTTCACGACAGACGGCAATAGTTTCAGATCCAGCGCAGCGCCGTTGGTCATCTCGGAAAGATCCGCCCGACAATAAGAACAAATCACTGCGGTTGCGCCTTCTGCGTCGGTTCCGGGCGTCGGGGACGCGTTGCCGGCAAGGATTTCTCCTGCTTTTGTTCCATACGCGCAGGCAAGCCGATTTCCCCGCCATTCCAACTGCCGTCCGAAAGTGCTGATCCCCGCAGGAAGCCGATATCCGCACACCCCCTCCTGCTGTCGGCAACACCCGGCAAAATCGTGTACCAACCGCCGGTATAACGAATCGACCTCCTCGGAATCGTTGCCGTAATACCGGTAACGGTTCTTTGCATACAAGCGCAGCGGTTCTGCGCCTTCCCAATTATTTTTCAGAGTCCGCATCAAGTCCGCAAAGGAAATCACCCTATCGTCGAAAACCATTTTTTTGAACGCATACAGACTATTGACCGTATCGGCAATTCCGCCGATATGCGGAGAACGGATATTGTAAACGGCTCCGCCCTCAAAATAAGAAAGACTTCTCCCGACACAGTCATCCTCAAACAAAGAAACAACGGTGCATGGCAATGCCGGGTTCCATTCCCACGTGCCGTCCGCATTCTTTCCCGCAAAATCCAGACGGAGATTCTCCGCAATTTCACGCACCCGCTCTGAAAGATCGCCGACGAAAGCCGTATATAAATCCTCGAACGATTCAAACGCCACGTCGCTTCCGTAATCCCTCAGCGTTGTATGCTGAAGAATCTGCAAAGCGTCAAACGGAATATAACTGAAGTTGGTTTTCCCGGGAACCTGAACTTCCCAGCATCCGTCGTTGGCAAACCGGACGGCTTCCTCGCGCGGATATCCGAAATCCGCCAACGACTTAAGAATCAGTTCCTCGTTATAAATCGCCACCGTACCGCCGCCGTATCGGATTACCTCGCAAATCCGACGCAACAGTTTTTCCGGCGTATTATCGTTCAACCGTACCGTCGTCGGAAAATCACCGATATTCAACTCTTCCAGAATATCCAGTACTAGATATGTGACTTCGTTCGTCACCTCATTACCGTCGTCTCCCATTCCTGCAAGGACAATATTCTGATAATGCTGTCCGTCTCCGGATACGCAGTTTCCGCCTTTGACCCATTCGCAACCTTTGATAAAGAAGTGGGCAAGAATCTCACGCGCTTCATCAATGGAAATCAACCCATCCGCAAGGTCGCGCTTCAGATAATCCCCGAGCAGCACGTCAAGCCGACCGATGCCCGGCCAATTCCCGCAAAGCCTGACGAACGAAAACACGAACCATATCGATTGCACAGCCTGATAAAAATTTTCGGGCGGATCCATCGGAACACGCAACAGGTTACGATAATTAGCCGCGTATTCCGGCTTTCCGCGCAATGCCTCCAAGTATCTGCGATGATATATTTCAAAGGAGTCCAGGCAGTTTATAACGCTCCGCGCAAACGGCTCTCGCCCGGTTCCGCGATGCCGGGCAAGCGCGTCCTCTGCCCGCCGCCGGATTCCTTTTATGCCGACTTTCAGAACCTCGTCAAAATTAATCGTCAGATGACTGACCGAGAAAAACACGTTTTCTCCGCGGAACGTTGCCGGAACAAGATGATTGATTGCGTTTCCAAGCGTTGCCGCGCCGCTGATTTTTTCCCCGTCGCAGATACGAATCGGCGCGCGCTCCGCGATCCGACGAATGCAAATATCGTACCGTCCGAGCGGCGTCATAGTTTCAAAGCCCGGCTCGTCATCCATAGCGACAGACAAAGTTTTTATAGTGTCCAGACCATAACGATGTCTTAACGAATCGTCTGCAAAACGACGCGTGGCTTCACAAAGCCGGACAGGTCGTTTTCCATAGGCCGAAAAAAATTCCATACTCTTACCTCCAGATATTTTAATTATATCATACAAATTTACGGATATCCATTGATTTTTCTATGATTATATGATACAATTCTATCAGAAAGTTAGATTTCGGAGAAGAAAACATGACCGATATCCATATCAGTTATATCGCCGACGGCGGATTTAAAGACGTTGAATGCGAAGGCGTATGCCACAAAAAAACGCTCCCTTATTTATCTGTCGTACAGGCAACGGACGGCGAGTACGAAATCCGGATAAATGACGGCGAAACAAAACGTACAGGCACAGGCGGATTCTTTATCGCTCCGGCATTCGCCTTGCAAACCATTGTGCATCACGTCGGACAACAGTCCGGAACAATGACGGCGAGGTGGATTTTTCTGGACGTAACGCTTGACGGAAAGGATCGCCTTGAAAACCTCTATACGTTCCCTACGGTTCTCACGATGAGTGAAGCGCCGGAATTGTGCTCCGCTATGGATCGGTTTTTTGCCGCAAATGACGATTTTGAAGCCACCTATTGCCTTTATAATGTCGTGCGGCTGCTGGTACGACACGGAAATAAGATCGAAAAACCGCAGAATGAATTTGACCGCACCATCACCGCATACCTGTCGGAACATTATGCCGAAAAGATCGGCGTGCCGGAACTCGCCAAAGCCGTTTGTATGTCAGAATCCAATTTCTACGCCGTATTCAAAAAGCGTTTCGGTCAGTCTCCGACGGCCTATCTGAATCAATATCGGATTACACTTGCCGCAAAAATGATCGGTGAAACGGATATTCCGATTTGTCGTATCGCCGAAGCGGTCGGCATACCCGACGCCACCTACTTCAACCGTAGATTCCGCAAAGACATCGGATCCACGCCGACGCAATACCGTACGTTTTTTCATTCCGGACAAAAATAAAACGAGCCTGCCCGGCTCGTTTTATTTTTATTTTTTCACAATTTTAAGCATTTCGTCAATTCTCTTTTCCATATCGGAAACAAGTTTGAATTGCGTTCTCGTTCTATCGATATTCTGCCTTTCTCTCGTGTGGCGGAAATAAACGTCGCCGTCGAGATAATCAGTCAAAAATCTTATTCCGCATTCGTAAGTCATCATAATCGCGCCGAGCGGAAGATTTTCGCGTTCGATATCCGTTATCGTATCGCCGAACACGCTGAGATAGCCCTTTGAATACGTTTCGAAAAGCGGCATATTGAAAATAACTTTTTCGGTTTCGGGCGTGTCTTCGAGGCAGGGGTTGCAGCCGAACCTTATCGAATCGCCGAAGTCGTAACAAATACTGCCCGGCATCATCGTGTCGAGATCGATAACGCAAACGGCTTTGTCGGTCGTTGTATCGATAAGGACGTTGTTGAGTTTCGTGTCGTTATGAGTTACTCTCGTAGGCATATCGCCGCTGCTTAAAAGGTCGACGATTTTGTTCGTTATCCCCTCGTGAGCAAGGGCAAAATCTATTTCGGGTTTAACGTCTTTCGCCCTGTCGAACGCGTCCCTTTCAAGCGATTTTCTGAAGTTTTCAAACCTCTTCACGGTGTTATGGAAATTCGGGAGAACCTCGAAGAGTTGCGTGCTGTCGAATCTGTCGAGAAGCATGGCGAACTTGCCGAAGGCAACCGCGCTCTCGTAAAAATGTTCGGGCTTTTCGACCACGTCGTAACCCTTCGCGCCCTCGATGAAGATATAAACCCTGTAATACTCGTTCTCAGCTGCTTTGAAATAAGGTTTGCCATCCGTCGCGTAAACGAGCGTTAAACTCTCTCTGTCCGGATCTCCGCCGCGCTTGATAATCTCCGCTCTGTTGAACTCCGTTACGAGTTTTATGTTATTCATAAGCCCGTCCACGTTGGTGAACAGATTAGAATTTATCCTCTGAACGATATATCTCACTCTTTTCCCGTTTTCGTCGAACACGGCAACGTAAGTTCTGTTGATGAGCCCGCTTCCGTAAGGTTCGCAGGAAACAAATTTACCCTCTATTTCAAAATGTGACAATATTTCGTTGAATTCCATTTTTACGCCTCCGTTAAATCAAGATATTTATATCACTTAGCCGAAGCAATGTCAATGGTAAAAACGTTCGCAAAAAATAAAGCGAACGTTTTTATAAATTTTACATAATAACCGCAGAAAAAGAAATACTTGAAATATGAATATAAAAAGCGAAATCGAGTACAACAAAAAGGCTATGAAAGCCATTCTCGGCAGCGACGACGTGATTTTTTTCGACTTCGAAATAGGCGGTACGGCGGCTTTTTGCGTGTATATAGATTCGATTACCGACAAGGAACTTTTAGGGCTGGAAGTAATCGCGCCGCTTGCAAAAAGCGACCCGAAAAAGAGCGCGACGAGCCTTTCCAAAGCAATCACGCTTGCCAACGTTAAAACAAAAGACAAAATTTCGGACGCGACAAACGAAATTCTTGGCGGAAACGCCGCGATTTTCATCGACGGAAAAAAGAAGTGCATAACCGTTGACCTTAAAAAGTTCGAAGTGAGGGCTATTTCCGAACCTCCGACGGGACTTGCGGTGAGAGGTCCCCGAAACGGCTTTACCGAAAGCATAAAATCCAACCTCAGCCTTGTGAGAAGGTATCTGAAATCGCCCGACGTGAAAATCGAAACGTTCGAAAAGGGCAAATACACGAAAACGTCCGTCGCTCTCGTCTTTATCGACGGCATCGCGAGACCGGATATCGTTAAAAAAATAAGAGAAAAAATCGAAGCGATAAACATCGACGGAATCCCCGACAGTTCTTACGTGGCGAAACTTTTAAGCGAAAGAAAGACTTCTCTTTTCAAACAGGTCGGTTCGACGGAACGCCCCGACGTTTTAATCGAAAGAATGCTCGAAGGTCGTGTCGGCATAATCGTGGACGGTTCGCCGTTCGCTCTCACGCTCCCCTATCTTCTCATCGAGGACTTTCAGGCGGCTGAAGATTATTATATTTCGCAGTACCGCGCAAATCTCGTGAGGGCGTTACGCGTAATCGCGATTCTTTTTTCCATTCTTCTGCCTGCGGTTTTCGTTTCGGCACAACTTTTTCATCTGCAGATTATTCCGCTGAACTTTCTTTTAACGATCGTGAACGGCATAAAAGAAATACCATTTTCGCCGAGCCTCGAAATGTTCTTCGTTCTGCTGATTTTTGAACTGCTAAACGAAACCAGCGTGAGAATGCCGAAATACGTCGGTATGGCTCTCGCGGTCGTGGGCGCACTCGTTCTCGGCGAAACAGCCGTTAACGCCGGAATCGTTTCCACGCCGGCCATTCTTATAATGGCTCTTTCCGGCATAAGCATTTACGCCATACCCGAAATCGTGGAAACGACTTCCGTTTTGCGGTTCGTTTATCTGCTGATTGCCGGTTCGCTCGGCGGCTACGGACTTATCTCGCTTACGGCTTTCATCGTGTTGTATCTCGCTTCCGCCGATAATTACGGCGCGCCTTATCTCGCACCTTATTCGCCCGTTCTTTTAAACGATTTTCAGGACGGACTTTATATGAATAACGTAATCGGAATGACCAATCGCCCAGTCGCGCTCGGCTCGAAGAACAAAGTACGGCAAAAACTGAAATAAACGGAGAAAATTTATGAGTAACGACAAACTTTACGTGCGACAGATCTGCTTTTTGTTTTTAGCGTTCGCATTGCCTGTAAAACTGATAACCATGCCCGCCTTAGCGGCAAAATACGCTGCGGAGGACTTGTGGATTTCGGCGGCGATAAACTTTACGCCCGACCTTGCAATGGTTTTCGCGATATGTATGCTCGCGAAAAAATTCGATGGGCAGACTGTTTTTGAAATAGTAGAAAACAAATTCGGAAATATCGGAAAAACAATATTTTCGGTAACATTCGGACTTTTCTTTCTTTTTAAAGCATATCTGCCGCTTATTGAACATCGGAATTTTATCGAAATAGCCCTCTATGAAACCACGCCCGCTCTGTGGATTTTTCTGCCCGTGTTCCTTTTTTCGGCTTTTATGTCTTATAAAGGCTTACGGGGCGCCGGACGGACGGCGGACATCGCCATATGGTTCACCGTTTCGGGAATAATCGTCATAGCCGCCCTTTCGATAACCGCGGCGGACGTGACGAATCTGTTGCCGATAATCGACGTGCCGCTTGGAAAAATCGCGGAAGGCAGCCTGAACACGTCGATATGGTTTTTCGACAGCCCCTATCTGCTTTTTTGCCTCGGGCATTTCAAACCCGAAAAAAATCAGACGAAAAAAATAGTTTTATCCTATCTCGGAATGGCTTTGATTACGCTTGTTTATATGGCCATACTTCAAAGCGAGTTCGGCGCGCTCACCGAAAGACAGTTCTTTTCGCCGATAAAAATGGGCAAATACAGCGTTTCCGTTTCCAACATCGGCAGAATCGATTATATCGCCGTTTGCTCGATGATTTTTTCCTACCTGTTCGGGTGCTGCCTGCCGCTGATATTTTCAACGGTCTGCCTTGAAAAAACGTTCCGCTTTAAGCACAGGATAATTCCCTGCCTTATCGTCAACGGTTTTATGGCGGCGATTATCGTTCTCACCGAGGATTACTACTTTCTGATAAGGTCGTTTTTTCAGAATTATCTCGTTCCCGTTTTCGCGGTGTTCACGCTTATTCCGCTCGTCGGGTTCTGCTTCAAAAGCAACAAAAAAGAACTAAAGGAGAAATCATGCGCTTTTTAAGGACTTATTTTCTGCCGATATTGATAGCGTTTTCGATGCTGCTTTTCTTCACGCACGATTTTGGGCTTATCGACATACAACACACCGCTATCATCGTCGCGTTCGGAATAGACGTGGACGAGAACGAGAATTTCGAAATTTCAACGCAGATCGCAATTCCTCAGGCATCGACGAGCAGTTCCTCGAACAGCGAATCGATTATTTCGGCAAAAGGAAGGACCATCGTCGAAGCGATAGACAAAATCGCAGTAAACACGGGTTGGTATCCGCTCTTCTCGTTCTGCAATCTCATAATTCTCGGCGAAAACGCGCTTTCGGGCAACGTTATGAAAATAATTAATTACTTTATCAGAACGGACAGAATTCCCGACTCCGCCGCGCTTTGCGCCTGCGAAGGTACGGCTAAAAAACTGCTTCTTTCCAACACGCCGCTCGATTCCGTTTCGTCGTTCGCGTTGCAGAAAATTCTCGAACAGGGCTACGCAAAACTCGACAGAATAGCGAACATAAACGTTAAAAATTTCGCAAACGGATATTATTCCAAATCGTCGGGCGGATATCTGCCGTTTGTTAAGGCAATCGAATCGGGCGACTCGCAGAACGCGTCGCAGAGCGGCTCGGGGGGATCCGGCGGAGGTTCGGAAGGGAGCGGCGGCTCGGGAGGAAGCGGAGGCTCGGGCAACTCCGGCGGAGAACAAACGGGCGATAAAAGCGATGTTTACGATGCGTCGTCCACGCTATGTTTTTCCCGCGGGGAGGCGGTTTGTATGCTGACCGCCGAGGAAACGCTTCTCTTTAATTTGCGGAATAAAAACTCTATAGACACATTTATCAAACTCGATGACGCCGAAATCAACGGACAAAAAACGCCTGTTTTGGTTGAGATTGACGAAACAAACAAGAAATATACGTTTAAATTTGAAAACGGAAAACCGATTTACGAAATCAAACTCGAACTGCAATGCCGCGTTGTGAGCGCGAATGCCGATCTGCCAGTTTCCGAACTCTTCCCTGCGGCGGAAGCGCCCGAGGAAATTCTCAGGGCGACGGAAAAGAAAATCGCCGAAGCGCTGGAAAAACTTTACCGCAAACTTCAGATTGCCGACTGCGACCTGTTCGGAATTAAAAATTCGATTTACAAATTTCATTACGGAAAATTCGAGGGACTGAAAGACGATGCGCTTAAGTCGACGGTTCTGAAAACAGAAATCGTTTGCAAGACAAAATCGACCACGAGAGTTTAAAATTTTTTATATGTTAAAATTCGGGCGGAACGCGATTTGCGTTCCGCCCGAATAATGTTTTAGTTTATAAACTTTTTAAAGTTTACGCTTGCTTTGTAAAAGTGTTTGTAAGTTGATATTCTCCGTCGTCAAATTCGACTTCAAGTTTATCGCCTTTTATAGTGCAAGAGAAATCAACACCATTCGCAGAAAATACCGCTTTACCCGCTGCATCTATTGTATAGGAAGTCGATATGTTTCCGTCCTCATTTTTGACAAATCCTTTGCCATCAAAAATATATTTCTGACTACCTTTCACCCAAGTGCCGGCAAATGCGTCAAGTTCGGCGGGCTCTTTCGCGGCGGTGTAAGTAAGAACCGTATAATCATTGGCAAATTCAGGCGCTTCACCATACTCGTCAAGACCAATACACTTTTTATATTTAACAACTACATTTTCACCGTCTTTAGTTACGATATAATCCGTCTCCACGCCGGAAATCGGAGAGTCGGGATCAACCGCATTATAAGTGATCTCAGTTCCGTTCCAGTTGGCTTTTGCTTTTACGTCAACGCCGTTTACAAGTACGGTAGCCTTGCCGTCCGCAACGACAATTTTAACAACGTTGTCGCCGTTTACGTAATATCCGGCAAATTCGTCGATATGGTTAACGGGAGTGTAACCTTCGGCAACCAAAACAACAGGGGTAGTCTTGGTATTGTTTACATAAACCTTGCCGTCATCATATTTAACATAAACTCCATTGTAATTATAGTTTATATCGCTAACGGTTATCGTTCCTGCAGAAGCGTCTACAGTATATTTTCCATAGTATACATAACTAGCATAGTACAGCGTTGCACCGCCGAATTGATCTATAACCATAGTATACTTCGGGCTATTAGTATTGATATATTTTCCGTATTCGCCGACAACTTCCGCTTTTGCAAACGTGTTTCCCTCAGCGAGTTTTACGCCGTCTACAACCGCGCCTTCGGCATTTTTAAGAACAACTACGCCCGCGCCGTTGATAACGTAAACGTAAGTTTTAACGTCTTCGCCGTTCGTAACGGTTGCGTTTCCGAAACCGTCGAGTTTCAAAGTTCCGAGAGTTTCGCTCGTATACTCGCCTTTCTCTTCACCCGGAGCAGCAAATTTACCTTTACTGTTGACTATATACTGCTCTTCAAACGATTTTTTATTTGCCACCGCACCATTATAGAAAGTATATTTTAAGGTTACTATATTGCCGACTTTAATTTCACCGGTGACAGTCACTTCGGCATACTGACCCTTTTTATTAATTACATAAATTACAGATTCCTGATCGTTTCCGTCACCGTCTTTATTAACTACAGTATACGCGTAAAGAGTAAAGGCGTAATTAACCTCTGATGTATCCTTAAAGGATTTGGGGTCTTTAACGTATATTTTTGCGTCAGCCGTAAGTTTTCCGCAAATAATCTTTCCGTCTTTTACTCTTACGTTCTTATACTCTGTTAAATTGCCGCCGCCGTCAACAAATTTGATAGTTAAATTAGAAGCCGTTCCGCTGACATAACTATACATTGCCGCATCAAGCGAAGAGCCGCAGTTAGTAACAACGCCGTCTTCGTTTATAATAAAGCCGTCAG
>JALETB010000051.1 GCA_022781715.1 Clostridiales bacterium
TTCCCAGTTGGAAATGGCGGCGTCGGTCGTGTTTATTTCTTTTGCGAGTTGTTTCATCGACAGTTTTTTATCTTGTCGTAATTCTCTCAGTCTTTGTGAAAATATATCCATAGAGACCATTATACTAAGAAAACTTAGCAAAGTGCCCGACACTAAGAATTCTTAGTGATAATATTTAAAGCAATAATCGTTTAAAGGGGGATTATGCGGAGAATATGGAGAAAGATTTATTCGAAGAAGTTGCTCGCGAGGCGGGGTGCGAGTACATTTCGGATATGAAACTTAAAGCATATAACAACCGGGCTAAAAAAATTCTCGCCGAGTCGATTGTTTACAAGGATTATTCGCTCAGAGATCTGAGCGATATTTATAAGTATCTTTACGGAAACCCCGCGGATTTTAAGAATTACGGCGACGTTGAGGCGGCTTTTCAAGTTACGAAATAATGCAATAATAAAAGACCTGTTTTGCAGGTCTTTTATTATTGAAAAGTAATGTTAAATCGGCGCAAGGTTCAGTTTTTGAAGGGAATTTTTTTCGAGATTCAGAAGGTTTGCTTTGTTCTTTATTCCGCCGCCGTAACCGGTTATCGCGCCGTTCGCGCCGAGCACTCTGTGGCATGGAATGATTATACATATCGGGTTCGCGCCAACCGCGCCGCCCACAGCCTGAGCGGACACTTTTTTTATGCCGCGTTCTTCGGCGATTTCCGCTGCTATCTCGCCGTAAGTCATCGTTTTTCCGTAAGGAATTTCCCGCATTATTTCGGAAACTCTTTTCTGAAACGGCGAAAGCGCGGACACGCAGAAATCGGGCGTGAAAGAGGGGATTTCGCCTCCGAAATATTCGTCCAGCCATTCTTTTGTTTTATCGAAAACGGGGAGGGAAGTTTCGTTTTCCGGCAGGGAAAATTTCCGCATATCTTCCGAATCCGTGAAAAGAAGTCCGGTGAGTTTTTCTCCGTCCGAAATCATAACCATATCGTCGAACCCATCTGGCGTTGCATAATTTTGTCTGTAAATCATACGCTGCATCTTATTTTTATATAACTAAACGGCGTCCTTAAAAAAAGGACGCCGCCGGGTTAAGCAAATTTAATTACGCTCTTTCAACTTTATTGCTCTTAATGCAACGAGCGCAAACATATTCAGAAGTAACGACGCCGTCGTTTACAACTCTAACTTTCTGAACGTTTGCATTGTAAGAACGCGGGGTCTTACGGTTACTGTGGCTGACCTTGTTGCCGGATAATTTTGCTTTTCCGCAAACGCTGCAAACTCTCGACATATTGCACCTCCAAATGAGAATTGTTTAAAAATTAAGCATAGATACTATATCACAATAAAAAATAAAAAGCAACAAAATAACGCCGATTATTCGAAAAAAAGATAAAAACCCTTCAAAAATCAAAAATCGACCGAAAAATCCTTGTAAAAAAAACGCATATATAGTATAATGGCGATATAAAGGAGTTTGTTATGCCAGTAACCACGTCAAATACTTACGGGAAAATTTCAATATCGGACGAGGCGATCGCAAAGGTCGCGGCTCATGCCGCTCTCGAATGTTACGGCATCGTTGAGATGGTTTCGAGAACGCTTATGGACAGCGTTTCCCAGCTCCTTAAGAGAGAGTCGGGAGGCAAGGGCGTTAAAGTAACCACTTCCGGCGACAGAATTTATATAGACGTATTTGTGATTATTAAATTCGGCGTTTCGATTTCCGCCGTTGCGGAATCGCTTAAAAAAGCCGTTAAATACAAAGTGGAACAATTTACGGGTATGATTGTGGACACGGTCAACGTCAATATTCTCGGCGTGAAACTCTGACGACCGGGTTTTTAGTTCTGCTTTTTTGTTCTCGGAGGAATTGAATTAAATGCAAAAAACGATAAAGGGCGTGATGTTTGCCAAAATGGTTACGTCTGCGTCCAAACTTCTCGATTGTTCGAGAGATTATATAGACAGTCTTAACGTTTTCCCTGTGCCTGACGGCGATACGGGAACGAATATGAGTTTGACGATGCAGTCCGCGGTTAAGGAACTGAGGGCGTGCAAGAGCAATAATTTATCCGATTTAGCGGATAGCGTGTCGAGAGGCGCGCTCCGCGGGGCGAGAGGAAATTCGGGCGTCATAACGTCGCAGATTTTCAGAGGAATATGCGCCGTTCTCAAAGATTATAACGAAGTCGACACAAAGACTTTCGCGAAGGGATTGAAGAGCGCGACGGATATCGCTTACAGCGCGGTTTCAAAGCCTAAGGAAGGCACCATTCTCACCGTTTGCAGAATGATATCCGAACACGCTTCGTCGATCTGCGGAAAAACAAAAGACTTTGAAACGTTCTTCCAGGAGATACTGGCAAAGGGCGAGGAAGCCGTAAATTTAACGCCTACCCTTCTTCCCGTTCTCAAAAAAGCAGGCGTGGTCGATTCCGGCGGAATGGGACTTCTTACCATTTACAGAGGAATGTACAAGGCGCTTGTCGGGGAAGAAATCGAGGGCGCGCCCGTCGAAGAACCCGAAGTTAAAGTCGACAGTTCGATGGAACACGCCGATATTCTCAATTTAGGCACAATCGAATTCGGCTATTGTACGGAATTTTTCATCATCAACTTAAAAAAGAAAACGACGCTCGCCGATATCGACAAACTCAAAGAGTATCTTATGACGATAGGCGATTGCGTTCTCGTTATAGGCGATCTCGAATTCGTCAAAGTTCACGTCCACACGAACAATCCCGGTCAGGCGTTGTCGAAAGCCCTTCAACTCGGCGAAATCGATAAGGTCAAAATCGAGAATATGCTCGAGGAAAACAGGGAACTTATCAAAAAATACGAAGCAGAGAAGAAAGAACTCGGAATGCTTTCTATCTGTTCGGGCGAAGGCATAGCCGCTATTTTCAAAGATATAAACGTAGACAGAGTTATCGAAGGCGGGCAGACGATGAATCCGTCCGCGCAGGATATCGCCGACGCGATTATCAAAATCAATGCGGAAAACATTTTCGTTTTCCCCAACAATAAAAATATAATTCTCGCCGCAGAACAATCGAAATCCCTCGTGGAGGGCAAAAAGGTTTACGTCGTTCCCACAAAGAGCATACCGCAAGGCATTTCCGCCGCGCTTGCCATGAACCCGGAAGCGACCGCCGACGAGAATTTCATCGAGATGATTCACGCTATCGACAACGTATCTTCCGGTATGGTAACTTACGCCGTGAGAAATGCGAAAGTAGACGGATTCTCGCTCACGAAGGGCGATATTATCGCTCTTGACAACAAAAAAATACTTGCGAAGGGGAAAGACCTTTCAAAAGTCACGGGCGATCTTATCGAAAAACTTCGTTACAACGCGCATAGCCTCGTCAATCTGTATTACGGCAGCGACGTTACGGAGGAGGAAGCCACCGCGCTTCAGGCGACTCTCGCCGCGAGATACCCGGAACTCGACGTGGAACTTTTTTACGGCGGTCAGCCGATTTACTATTATATAGTTTCGCTCGAATAAACTCAGATTATTTAAGGCTTTTCCCTGTCGAAAGCCTTTTTTTATTCTTTTAGCGCGGAAATTGCAGCATTTTGGCAAAGGCGAACGCAGATGTACTTGCTGTACTTCAAGCGAGAATTTGACAAAAAGCGCGGAAATTGCAGCGTTTTGGCAAGGGTCGTTTTATACTTGTCTGGCATCGCTCCGAGGAGAATGAATTTTGGAACTTACGGATATACGAGGCATAAGCGATAAACGCGTTAAAGACCTCGAAAAACTCAATATTTTCACGCCCGAAGATCTTATCAGGCATTTCCCGCGGAATTATCTCGACTTAAGAAAAGTAACGCCGCTCGAAAAATGTTATAACAACGATATCGTTCTCACCTGCGGCAAACTCATGACCGCGCCGAAAATGTTCACTTCCGCGCGGAAAATCAAGTGCGTGCGCGTTGCCGTGGAACAAGGCATGCGCGGTTTCACCGCGGTCTGGTTCAATCAGCCTTACGTAATGAGCCACCTCAAAGCGGGCGAAGAGTATCTTTTTTACGGACGCGTCAAGAGCGATTTCGGCGGCGTTTCGATTATCAATCCGTCGTTCGAGCCGCTCGATAACAACGTGCGCCTCAAAGGAATCGTTCCCGTTTACACTTTAAAAGGCAATCTCACGCAAAAGGTTCTGCGCGATTCGATAAAAAGCGCGATTTTCGGGCTGGAATTGAAGAGCGTTATTCCGCAACGACTGATAAAAAAATACGATCTTGAAAATCTGAAAACGGCGTATATCGACGTTCACGCGCCCGCGGACGCGGAAACTCAGAAACTTGCGGCGGAAAGAATCGCGCTCGAAGAATATTTTATGCTTGTTTCGGCGTTCCGCTTCATCAAGGGCGACCGACAGCAGGTGCGAATCAACCAGTATTCCTGTTCGGCGAACGACTTGCGCGAGTTCACCGGAAGATTCGGTTTCGAGTTCACCGAGGGGCAGAAGCACGCTGTGAACGAAATTTACGCCGACCTTACGAGTCCGCGCTCGATGAACAGGCTTTTGCAGGGCGACGTCGGCAGCGGAAAAACAGCCGTAGCACTCTGCGCGATTTTTTTCGCCGTAAAAAGCGGATATCAGGCGGTAATGCTTGCGCCCACGGAAATTCTCGCAGAGCAGAATTATAAGATTATTTCGAGGCTTTTCCCCGATTATAACGTGGTTTTTCTCAGCGGTTCCACTAAGGCTGCCGAAAAAAAACAGATCAAAGCGGCGATAAGATCGGGCGAGGCAAAAATCGTCGTAGGGACGCACGCCGTAATTCAGGACGACGTAGAATTTTTCAATCTTTCGATGTGTGTGTGCGACGAACAGCACCGCTTCGGCGTGGGGCAGAGGAGCGCGCTTGTGGCAAAGGGGGTTATCCCTGACGTACTCGTTATGAGCGCAACGCCCATCCCGAGGACTGTTTCGCTTATTTTTTACGGCGATCTGGATATCACGGAAATCAAGGATAAGCCGAAGAGTCGTCAGCCCGTTTCCACGTTTATCGTTCCCGAAAGGAAATACGAGGGGATGCTCGGCTTCATTCGCGACGCGGTAAAAAGCGGCAAACAGGTATTCTGCGTTTGCCCGAAGATAGAAGAGGACGAAGAGGGAACGCTTATGAGCGTTAACGAATTGTTCGATGAACTCTCCGCAAAACTCGCGGACGTGCGTGTTTCGCTGTTGCACGGCAAAATGAAGGACGCGGAAAAAACGCGGATTATGGCGGAATTCAAACAAAAACAGAGCGATTTGCTCGTTTCCACAACCGTGGTCGAAGTCGGCATCGACGTCCCGGACGCAACCGTGATGGTTATCTACAATGCCGAAAGATTCGGGCTTTCCCAACTGCACCAGTTGCGTGGGCGCGTCGGCAGAGGGGCGGACAAGAGTTATTGCTTTTTGTTCACGCGCTCGGACGACGAAAAGGCGCTCGAAAGACTCAAGGTTTTGTGTTCTTCGTCCGACGGTTTCAAAATTGCGGAGAAAGATTTCGAAATGCGCGGCAGCGGAGATTTTATGGGAACGCGGCAAAGCGGCAAATTTTTAAGCGATCTGGGCGACCTCGTTTATCCGCCGTCGGTAATTTTCTCGGCGAAAAAACTGTGCGACGACGCTTTTTCGCAAGCGGAAGACCTTTCCGATCTTCGCGCGGCGGCGATGAACAAATACGAGCGGCTCAAAGACGTAACGTTAAACTAAGAATTATTCGATTATCGGCGTTCACCGAGAAAAAAGCGTTTCGGGCGGCGAATGTGGGCGAATTGTTCCATGGAGGAAAAATATGACGAGAAAAGGGCTTACGGAATATATTCTGAACAATTACGTCACGAACGAGGAAAAACCGTGGACGGATTCCCCGGAGTTTTCCGTGTTCAGACATTTGTCGAACAAAAAGTGGTTTGCGATTATCATGCCCGTCGCGGCAGATAAATTCGGGCTTGATCCTGGCGGCGAGGTTGAGGTCGTAAACTTAAAGTGCGAGCCGTTTTTAATCGACGCGTTTCTGGACGGCAAAAGCGTTTTTCGCGCGTATCATATGAACAAAACGCACTGGATATCGGTCATTATCAATCTTGCCGAAGAGGAAAAACTCAAAATGCTCGTAGATATGAGTTTCGGGTTGACGGACGTCAGGCGAAAATAAAACGAACCGAAAAAACGACATAAAATGGCGGCGTTATCCGACAATAAACGACATATCCGGGAGGCGAATTGCGGCAGGATCCGACGGCGAATAACGATATAATCCGACGGCGATTTTCGCCATAAAACGACGGCGAATAACGACAGGATACGACGGCGATTTTCGCCATAAAACGACGGTAAAATCAGACAAAAAACGCCCGGCATTTTCTTCGATGAGAAAATGCCGGGCGTTGACTATATAACAAAACTTAAAAATCTATCGTGGTTTTATCGTCGCCGTCGGAGGAAATTTTAGCGTTATAAAACGCGATAAGTCCGCGTTTCGCCGTTTCGTAATCCTTGACAGCCATCGTTTCCACAGCCGAGTGCATCGCGAGTTGCGGAATACCCACGTCCACGCTCTTTATTGAAACCTGCGCCGAACTGATCGCCCCGAGCGTTCCGCCGCAAGGCATATCCGAGCGGGTGTAAAAGTCCTGATGAGGAACATCCGCTTCGTCGAAAATTCTCTTTATTATCGACGAAGAAAACGCGTCGGTCGTGTAATTCTGGTTGGCGTGGTGCTTGATAACTATGCCCTCGCCGAGTTTCACTCTGTTCGTCGGGTCGGAAAATTCGGGGTGGTTGGGGTGAACGGCGTGCGCGTTGTCGAACGACACCGCTATCGAATCGGCAAGCGCGGCGGCGTAATCGAAGCCAAGGCTTTCCGCTATTCTCTTCGTTACCGAAAGCAAAAAGTCCGAACCCGCGCCCTGACGGGTCTGACTTCCGACTTCTTCGTTGTCGGCTGCGTAGCACACGTTTATAGCCTTCGGCCCGGCAGAAAGCAGACCTTTAACCGAGCAAAACGCGCTGGTCAGATTATCTATTCTCGGCGAGCATATAAGTTCGTCGTTATAACCCGCCGTAAACGGTTTTTCGGCGGAAACGACGAATAAATCGCCGTCGATTATCTTTTTGTCGCCCGCAAAGTCGTTAAGTTCTTTTTCAAGCCCCTTTTCGCCCAAAGCGGAAACGAGCGGACTCATATCCGTCTGCGGATTGAGTTTTATTCCGTCGTTGGCGGCGCGGTTGAAATGAATGGCGACCGACGGTATCACGAAAGTTTTCGCAGAAGTAAAAGTCTTGCTCTCGTAAGTCTTGCCGTCGGTTAAAACGACTCTGCCGGCAATCGTTACGGGGCGATCCAGAAACGTGTAGTTAAGTCCGCCGCCGTATCTTTCGACGTTCAGTTTAACCATATTTTCGACCGTCATCGACGGCGAAGCCTTTATCTTGAAACACGGGCTGTCGGCGTGCGAAGCGACTATATTAAACGAGCGTTTTTCGCCGACCGTAAAGGCGATTAAAGACGAGCGATTTCTCGTAACGAAGTATTTGCCGCCTTTTTTAACGCTCCATTTTTCGTTTTCTTTAAGTTCGGCAAATCCGTATTCTTTCAGAGTAAGGGTTAAGTTTTCAACGGCGTGGTAAGCCGTTTTCGATTTTTCCAGAAATTCGAATATATCGTACATAATAACGAAATTATAACCCAAACGAACGAAAATGTAAAGTATTGCGGCGGTCTTTCATAAAATAATACCATGCGCGGAATAATAACGGTAAATCTCGATACGATAAAAGCCAACGTGTTGAAGTTCAGAAGGCGACTTGGCGAAAACGCGAAAGTGGTCGGAGTGGTAAAAGCCGACGGTTACGGGCACGGCGCGAAAGAAATCGCGAATTACGTCGGCGCGATAGATTCTTTCGCCGTGGCGGGCGCGGACGAAGGCGAAGAGTTGCGGGCGGTTACCCGAAAGCCTGTTATAATTCTCGGTTACGACGAAGCGGAACGGGCGATACGTTACGACCTTACGCCTACGGTATGGGATAAAAATCAGGTTAAAGAGATATCGCGTTGCGCCGAAAAACTCGGCAAAATGGCGACGGTCGCGATTGCCGTCGATACGGGTATGAATCGTATAGGAGTAAAGGGTGAACGCGAATTTGCCGAAGTCGTCGAAGAAATACGCCGTTATAAAAACCTGATGATATCCGAAGTATATTCGCATCTTGCTTGCGGTTACGACGAAGATATAAGTTTAAGGCAATTACGCGATTTCGGCGAAGTTACAAAGCGTATAAACGGAGTTGAAAAGAGTATTTCGGCGACTGCGAGAGCGACAGATAAACGTTTTAATTTTTCGGCGGTAAGGTTGGGTATAGGTATGTACGGCTACGGCGAAAATTTCGTAAAACCCGCGCTGTCGCTTTGCGGCTACGTCGTTCG
Organism: Clostridiales bacterium; assembly: GCA_022781715.1. Lineage (GTDB taxonomy): Bacteria > Bacillota > Clostridia > Christensenellales > Borkfalkiaceae > UBA10281. The sequence continues at coordinate 8,439 of JALETB010000051.1, forward strand.
GGTAAGCAAAATAAAGGCGGGCGAAAGCGTAGGATATAACGCAGGATATACAGCCAGTAAACCGACTTATATAGCAACATTATCGCTCGGTTACGCCGACGGAATAGCGAGAAGTTATACGGGCGGAGAAGTGATTATAAACGGCAAAAAACGAAAGATAGTCGGCAACGTGTGCATGGATTATTGTTTCGCATTATCGGACGAAAAAGTAAGGGCGGGCGACGAAGTTATATTCATAGGCGAAAGCGGCGGCGAAAGAATAACCGCCGAGGATATAGCGAAAAAGGAAAACACGATATGTTACGAGGTATTAACGCGGCTTAAACGAGTTAAAAGAAAGTACGTAAAGTCTATTTTATGAAACTCCGCTCATATATTTGACATTTATCGCGATAAGGGCTAAAATTACTGTATAATTTTAGAAACCGATTGCGTTTTTCGTTTTGCGTACCCCAATCTTCGGGGCTGCCGCTACGATAGTAGCGACGTTGAGCCGCTCCGCCATCTGTTGCGGGGATTGCCACAGTCGCTTTGCTCCTTCGCAATGACGTGTTTTTCTCGTCTTGCGGGTCGCGGCGACCACGAAGCGGAATGATGGCGAAAAAGCGATCGGTAAAAACGGAGCGATATTATGGCTGAATTTATGGGTAAATTAAGAAGGACGGATTATTGCGGAACTTTACGCGCCGATTCCGTCGGGAAAGAAGTCGTCGTTATGGGCTGGGTTCAAAGACGCAGAAATTTAGGCAGTCTTATTTTCGTCGATCTTCGCGACAGAAGCGGACTTTTGCAGATAGTGTTCGACGATACGACTTCGGACGAGGTTTTCAAAAAGGCCGAAGCCATTCGCTCGGAATACGTTCTGGCGGTTAAAGGCGTAGTTCGCGAAAGACAGAGCAAAACCGATAAAATCGCGACCGGCGATATAGAAGTTCTGGCGGACGAACTCAAAATTTTATCCGAAGCCGATACCACGCCTTTCGAAATTCTGGACGATACCAACGTAAACGAAACGTTAAGACTTAAATACAGATACCTCGATCTTCGTCGTCCCACTCTTCAACGTAACCTTAAAGTGCGTTACGAAGTTACGCTTGCGGCGAGAAAGTTCTTTGAAGAAAACGGCTTCATCGAAATCGAAACGCCTATGCTCGGTAAATCCACGCCCGAAGGCGCGAGAGATTATCTCGTTCCGTCGAGAGTGCACCCCGGCGAATTTTACGCTTTGCCGCAATCCCCGCAACTCTATAAACAACTTCTGATGATTGCGGGCTTCGACAGATATTTTCAGATTACCAAATGCTTCCGCGACGAAGACCTTCGCGCAAACCGTCAACCCGAATTTACTCAGATCGACGTCGAAATGAGTTTCGTCGACGAAGTCGAAGACGTTATGTATCCGATCGAAGGTCTTATAAAAGGTATTTTCAGAAAGACCATAGGACTCGACCTCGGCGAAGGGCATTTCCGCACCATGCGCTATAAAGACGCCATGGAAAACTACGGTTCGGACAAGCCCGATACCCGTTTCGGACTTAAAATAGTAAATTGCAGCGACTTGTTCGCTTCTTCGCAGTTCAAGGTATTCACCGACGCGCTGGCTATAAAGATAGGACCTATCCGCGGCAGCGTAAGGGCGATAAACGCCAAAGGCTTGGCGGGCAATTTGTCGCGTAAAGACCTTGACGCTTGCGTAGAATACGCAAAAACGCTCGGCGCGAAAGGGCTTTGCTGGATGACCTGGCAAAAGGGCGGCGAAATCAAATCTTCGTTCGCGAAATTTCTTACCGAAGAAGATATCGCCAATATCAAAACGCGTATGAACTTCGAAGAGGGCGACACGCTGTTCTTCGCGGCGGATAAAGACTACGTCGTCTTCAATACGCTCGGCGGACTTCGCCTTATGCTTGCCGACAAATTCAATCTCGTAGACAAAAACTCCTACGATATTCTGTGGGTAACCGAATTCCCGATGTTCGAATGGTCGGAAGAAGAAAACCGCTTCATGGCGGTACACCATCCGTTTACCGCGCCCATGAACGAAGACCTGGAACTTTGCGAAACCGCGCCCGACAAGGCTCGCGCAAAGGCGTACGACCTCGTTATCAACGGTCAGGAAGCGGGCGGCGGCTCTATCCGTATCCATTCGAGAGATATTCAGAAGAAGATGTTCAACATTCTCGGATTCTCAGACGAAGACATACAGCGTAAGTTCGGTTTCTTCGTAGACGCTTTCAACTACGGCGCGCCCCCGCACGGCGGACTTGCTTTCGGGCTGGACAGGCTCGTAATGCTTCTTTGCAAAGACGACTCTATCCGCGACGTAATAGCATTCCCGAAGGTTCAGACGGCTTCGTGCTTAATGAGCGACGCTCCGTCGAAGGTCGATCAAAAGCAACTCGACGAACTCGAAATTTCGATAAAAGAATAAGAGGTTAAACCTATGAATATAGACGATTTCAAAAAAGTAAAAATTACCGCGATGAAAAATCACGATAAAGACGCCGTTACGGCTCTCAACGCGGTTATCAACAAACTCATGCTTGCGGGCATAGAGAAAAAGGCTGCGGGCGAGGAAATGACCGACGCAGACGTAACCAAAATTTTACAAAAGACGATAAACGAACTTACGGAAGAACGCGAAGCGTTCGTAAAGGCAGGCCGACAGGAGACCGTCGAAAGCCTTGACAGACAACTTGCGACCGTAAAGGAATATCTTCCTAAAATGCTCTCCGAAGACGAGATAAAGAAGATTATCGAAGGGCTTGACGACAAGACCGTTCCCGCTGTAATGAAACACTTCAAGACCGAATACGCGGGCAAAGTCGATATGAGGCTCGTCGGCGCGGTATTGAAAACTCTTTGAAAATGAAGACTGTTTTCGTTACCGGCGCAAGCGGCGGCATAGGCGAAGCGATTGCAAAAAAATTTGCCGGAAACGGCTATTTCGTCGGCGTGGGGTATAATACCAACCGAGAAAAAGCCGAAAATCTCGCAAAAAAAATAAACGGTGTTGCAATAAAAACTGACGTGAGCGACGAAAAAAGCGTAGCCGCGGCGTTAAGCGACTTTTTGCTCCGCGCGGGCAGACTCGACGTTCTGGTCAATTCGGCGGGTATCGCTCTGCCGATAAAAACCTTGCTCGATACTACCCCAAAAGAGTTCGATAAGGCGTTTTCGGTGAACGTAAAAGGCGTATATAATTGCTGTAAAGCGGCTATCCCCGCGATGCTTGACGGCGGTGGAAGCATTATAAATATCTCGTCTATGTGGGGCGTTACTGGCGGCTCTTGCGAAGCGATTTATTCGGCGAGCAAGGCGGCGGTGATAGGCTTTACGAAGGCTCTCGCCAAGGAGTACGCGGCGGCGGGTATAACGATCAATTGCGTTGCTCCGGGGTATATCGACACCCCCATGAACGACAATCTCTCCGACGAAAACAAAAAACTCGCGATAGCGGATATCCCCGTCGGTCGAGTAGGAGAGGGCGAAGACGTTGCCAAAGCGGTTTTTTATTTATCCGAAAACGGCGGTTTCGTTACGGGCGAGGTTTTAAGCGTCAACGGCGGCGAAGTTATATAAATGAAAAAATTTACCGTCGTCGAACTGATTAACTCAAAGCCGTATAGTCGATATAATCTGGAAGACGGGTTTTACGGAGCGATAATCGAAGAGTTAAAAAATACTTATTCGGTTATGTTTAACAACCCCTACAATACGGGCAGATTTATCGTTGCGGAAGTTCTGAAAAGCGACGTAAGAAAAACGAAAGAACAACTTCCCGAACAAGTCGTAAACGAGTTTTACGAAAAGTGGGAAGACGTTGCGGCGAAAGCCGATAGTAAAATAGAAAAACCGCCTTTCGCTACGTGCGATCGGGTAGAACTTATAGCGGAAAAAAAGAAGTACGCCAAATACGGTATTCACAAAGGCGACGTCGGAATCGTATGTTTCGACGAAGCGGTAAGCGACGGGCTCGAAGTCGCTTTTCCGACGTTTGACGAAAACGGCGACGAACTCGGCGACGTGAGTTTAACCGTACAGATAGAAGATTTGAAGTTGGTCAAAAAAGCGTAACGAAGGCGTTGCGAGATACCGTAATTCGCTTGACGGCTGAAAATCAAGAGTATATAATAAAATTACAAAATAAATTCTTTGGGGCGGAGTGAAATTCTCCACCGGCAGTATAGTCTGCGAAGGTCGTTACGACCCCGAATCGGTGAAATTCCGATACCGACGGTATAGTCCGGACGATAAAAGAGAAATATCCGCGTATTTTACGCCCCGATACCTTTTCGTGTCGGGGCTGATTTTATGCGATACTTCTCCCAAAAGGAGAAACTTATGCAAAAACGAACTTATTTCAACGCAAAAACGATAGCGACCGTAGCGATGTTTTCTGCTCTCGCGTTCGGCGTGGGACTTCTCGAATTTCCGATATTCCCGATGACGCCCTACTTCAAACTCGATTTTTCTTTCGCGGTGCTTTTAATCGCTTCGTTTTGTTTAGGACCGATTGCGGGCGAAATCGCTTCGGCTTTATCGATAGCGTTGCACCTTTTCGTTTCGTCGTCGGGCGGGGCGGGAGAATTGAGTAATTTTATACTCGCTCAATTTTTCGTGGTATTGCCGTCGATAGCGTATAAATATCGCCGTAAATTTTTCACCGTGGCGGTAGTCATGCCGATTGCCACCGTTATAACGTCGTTGTTCGCTCTCATCAACAACCGTTTTCTGATCTTTCCTATATACATGGGCGGAGGCGCGGCAGGCGAATTTCGTAAAGTCTGGGGCTTCGCGTTGGCGTTTAATCTTATAAAGTGCGTCGCAAATACCGCCGTTACGTTGCTTTTATACAAAAGGTTGAGCGTTTTACTTCACAAATTCGTTTTCGAAGAGTATAATCGACGTATGGAATATATCACGAATTCGGCTAAAGAAACCGTAAAGTTGGCTAAAAAATACGGTAGAACCTTAAAGA
>JALETB010000054.1 GCA_022781715.1 Clostridiales bacterium
ATATTTCGGGAAAAATATCACAGATTAATTTACAGCATTACCGACTTTTCAGTTAAAACTTTGGACAATAATCCGCGCCTCGCTAATAAAAAGGTCTCAACAATAACTCTTTCATTAACGAACAACATAGAAAAATACGAGCGGTTCGCTCGTCTTTTCCGTGGTACTGCTGATCGGATTTGTAAGGAGCGGAGCGACGGAATAGCGATTGTTCGGACACGCATATATATTTATTTCTTAAAATAAAAGTCCGCAATCGCGTCACCGATACGGTTGCTTGACGTAGAGAAAAAACGACGGAAAATTTCCGTCGTTTTTGTGGTGCTGCTGGCCGGATTTGAACCGGCACGGTATCACTACCGAGGGATTTTAAGTCCCTTGCGTCTGCCTGTTTCGCCACAGCAGCATATCGTTATTTATTATATCATCATTCGCCTTCGTTGTCAACAAAAAAACAATTCGTTGAAAAACATTCTTTTTCTCGGCAACGTTTCTTCGTTCGAAAAGCCCCGGAAAATATTGGCAATGCCACCAAAAAAGCACATTTTATCGACTTATAGCCGCACTCTTATAAAAAATAGCGCGCCGCCGCTTGGCAAAGCGGCGGCGCGCGCAAAATTACTTCGTTCCGAAAATACGGTCGCCCGCATCGCCGAGACCCGGAAGAATATATCCGTTCTCGTTAAGACATCTGTCCATTGTGGAAACGTAAATTTCAACGTCCGGATGTTCCTTATGAACCTTTTCAACACCCTCGGGCGCGCCGATGATGGCAAGGAACTTGATGTGCTTGCAGCCACGTTTTTTCAAAAGCGCGATAGCGTCGCATGCGCTGCCGCCCGTTGCGAGCATCGGATCGACGAGCATAACGACTTTTTCATCGATTCCGACGGGGAGTTTGCAGTAATATTCCTGCGGCTCGAGCGTTTCCTCGTTACGGTACATACCGATATGTCCGACCTTTGCGGCGGGGAACAGCGACAGAATTCCGTCGACCATTCCGAGTCCTGCCCTCAGAATAGGAACTATGGCTATGGAATTTTCCTTCACGACGGTTTGCTCGACCGTTTCGAGCGGGGTTTCCACAACGATTTTCTGCGTGGGGACTTCCTTGAACGCCTCGAATGCCATAAGCGTGGCAATTTCGCCGATAACCTCTCTGAACTGCTTGGTGGAAGTGTTTTTATCTCTGATTATCGCGACTTTGTGACGAATGAGCGGATGATCGAGAATATGTACGTTTGGATAATTATTCATGGTTTTATCTCCTTTTGTTTGATTTTGTCCGCATTTTTTGTTAAAATAATTGCGGAGGATATTCTTATGAAAAAAATACTCGTGAGCGCGTGCCTGTTCGGCAATAACTGCCGTTATAAAGGCGACAACTGTTTAAGCGAAAAGTTGCTTGCCCTCGGCAAGGATAACGTTCTCATACCCGTCTGCCCCGAACAACTCGGGGGGCTTTCCACGCCTCGCCGCCCTGCCGAACGCGTCGGCGATAAAATCATATCCGATAAAGGCGTTGACGTTACCGGGGAATATACCCGCGGCGCGGAACTTGCCGTTATGATAGCCAAAGCGAATAACGTGGATTACTGCGTGCTTAAAGCCAACAGCCCATCCTGCGGAAGGGGCGTTATTTATGACGGAACTTTCACCGGCGGGAAATGCGAGGGGAACGGCGTTACCGCCGAAAAACTCCTCGACGAAGGGTTTATCGTACTCACCGAGAACGATTTATAAACGCGCTTATATTAATAAAAATACGACGAACGTTTCGCGGCCGGAAAAGGCTGCGAAACGTTTTATTTTGCTTATTACTTCGTGCCGAAAATACGGTCGCCGGCATCGCCGAAAGCGGTGACGATGTAACCGTGTTCGTTAAGGGGCGCGTCTGCGTAATGCGCGACGTAAATTTTGACGTCCGGGTGAGCGGTGGCAACTCTTTTGATTCCCTCGGGAGCGGCTATAAGCGAAAGAAGTTTGATTTTCTTATATCCTCTTTCCTTGATAAAGTTAATCGCCGCAGCCGCGCTTCCGCCCGTCGCGAGGGCAGGATCGACGACTATGCAGGTGCCGTCCACGCAATCTTTGGGGAGTTTGCAATAATATTCGTGCGGCTCGAGGGTCTCCTCGTCGCGATAAAGCCCGATATGCCCGATTCTTGCCGTCGGGAAAAGGGCGGTTAAGCCGTCCACCATGCCGAGCCCTGCTCTCAAAATAGGAACAATGGCGATAGGTTCGGTTATCACCGGTGATTTGAACCTGGACAACGGAGCCTGGATTTCGATTTCCGTGGTCGGGAGGTCTCTGAACGCCTCGTAACCCATAAGCATTGCGATTTCGGAAACGATTTCTCGGAATTCTTTGGTGTTGGTCGTCACGTCGCAAAGATGTGTTATCTTATGCGCGATGAGCGGGTGATCCATGAGCGTTACGTTTTTCATATAGTCCTGCATATTAATACCTCTTTAGGGATTCCATTCGTCATAACTAATTACCGAAAAGGCGTCTTTTTCGCCATTTTCCGCGACCGTTCGGGCGCAGTACGCCAAGTATGCCAGCCCGAAATAAAACGAACCGTGGTCTGACGGCGTATTTTTGACTAATACGTCGTTACGCTCACGGCTTATACGGTCAAGTATTAACCCGTTCGCGCGCCTCGTCTTAGCCTAAAAATTCGCCGTCAGACTCGCAAGCGACCAAAACGCCGATATTTTCGATGATTTTTGGTGAAGGCGAACGCAGACGTACAAATGTACTTCAAGCGAGAATTTGACAAAAAGCGCGAAAATTGCGGCGTTTTGGCAAGATTCGTTTTATTCCGTGCTGGCATACCCACACGTTCGCAAAAAATCATCAAAAAATGCGCTCTTTTCGGTGCGTAGCATTTTTGCGGATGAGAAACCGACCGCAACGCGGCTCGTTTAGGCAAGGCAAACGCCCGAAGTTGTACTTTCCGTACTACGAGTGGCGATTAACGCCGCATAAATCGGTTTATCACCGCAAAAATAGTTAGTGATAACGAATGGAATCCCTAACAAGTTTTTTCTCCGC
>JALETB010000066.1 GCA_022781715.1 Clostridiales bacterium
GAGCTTGTTATCGACGCTTCCGACGACGATATAGCCACTGAAGGGCTTTACGCCGATACTGCCGGTGAGGACGAGTTAACCGAGGATAAGTTTGTGTACGATTTCGAACTTCCGGAACAAAAACCGGAAATCGTCGAAAGCGAACCCGGAGAAATTTCTACTGACAGCGACACGACAAATGAAACTTATATTGATGAAAAAGAAGGTATCGTACAATCGGAAAACATTGAAAATTCTTCGATAAATACTGAAGAAAACCACAGTGATTATGAAAATGTTTCCGATAACGACGACAATAAAACGGCTGAACCGGAAGAGAATCTCACAGAACAGAATGTTGTTAAAAACGAACAATCCGACGAACAAACGTCCGTAAAAAAAGACGACCGTGAAAAAGACGATTCATTGTATATCGAGGACGGCGCGCCGACAAATCGCAGAGAATATAAAACGATTTTAGGCAAACTGTTCCCTAAAAACGACGAACCGAAAACGAAACCGACGAACGAAGTTCAAGCCGAAAATCGCCAGATAGATTTCGACGAGTATTCAACCTTGAAAAACGCTAATAATGACAAAATCGTGTACGATGATTACGAAGAAGTCGACGATAAGCCCGATGATACCGTCGGAGCGTCTGAACCGCAACCTGCCGCGCGCATATATCAAACGGAAAAAATCGCGGAAGAAAACGGCTCCAGATCAAGCGATTATGATTTTTCCGACCTTTATAAAATGGCGAAAATCGAAGGTTTTAAAGTCAGGACTTCGGCTTCGACTAACAAATTCAACGGAAACGGAATCTTTATCAATAAACTCAACTTCCACTCTTCACTGCTATTTTACGGCATTTTCTTTATAGAAATGCTCGTTCTGAACTTTGCTCTTGCGGGCGCGCTCGGCTGGTCGCTGGGAGCAAAAGCGTTAATCGTCGGCATCCCCGCCATTTTACCGCTTATTCTTTTAGTGATATATCTTGTATCGCCGAAACGCAAAATAAGGGAAGTAACGCAGTTTAAAGACGCTATAACGGTCTTTTTGATTATAACTTTCCAACTTATGATTGTAGATCTTTGTGTCGCCCTCTTTCTCGAGGTTGATTTCAACAACATAAAGGAAGTTCTTTCGTTTATAGTTATTCCGTTTATCATAATGTTCAACATACCGCTGTTTCCGATCGTTAAATATTCGTTGCTCGGAAGCGGAAGTTACTTTGATCAAAAAGCGGACTAAAAAAACAAAAAGTATGGAACGTTCTGCTCCATACTTTTTTTGTTTCTCAGAGATTTACTTTCATTTTTGCGCCGTTTTCTCGCATAAATTTCCGTAATTTTTTCCATTCGGGCATATAACAATCGAGAGCGGCATGAAATCCTGCGCCGTGATCGGGATAACGAATATGCAGAAGTTCATGCAACGTGACGTAATCGACGCATTCGCGAGGCAAACCGACTAGATAAAATGACATTCTGATTCGTTTTGTTTTCGGCGTACAACTTCCCCATTTCGACGACATTTTTCTGATCGACACCGAAGAGGGCGAAAGCCCCGTTGCGGAAATTTGTTTCGGAAATAACTCATCAAGCATTCTTTTGAGTTCCTCGAGAAGAAAATCCTCGACAATTTTTTTCGGTTCCGCCCTTCCGTTATCAGTCACAAAAAGTATATCGTCCGACAAATATGCCGTCGGTTTGCGTCTTCTTACCTCGTCTGCGCGGATAAATTTCAATATAATCGGCTTTCCGAACAGATATAATTGTTCGCCGTCGGCTATCGGTCGCGGAGGAAATTCGCTGATTGCGCGTTTATGCTTTTTTATCCAATCGATTTTTGACAGGAAGAATGTTTCGCCGTCGGAAAGGCTTTTGTTTTTCGGCACGGTTAAAATAACGTCCCCGTCGTCTTTAACCCTGATGCTGACGTTTTTTACCTTTTTTATTCTTATTTCCGTCTCGATTCCGTCGATTATTTTCTTCAATTTGAACCTACCCGATATATTAATAAAATGCGACTTCCCGCCCGTTCAAGTCCCGTATCAAACTATGCCAGCCAAGAATAAAACTAACCGTGGTCTGGCGGCGAGTTTTTGACTAATACATCGTTACGCTCGCGGCTTATACGTCAAGTATTAACCCGTTCGCGTGCCTTGTCTTAGCCTAAAAAGTCGCCGTCAGACTTGTAGCCGAGAAGAACCCCCGATAAACCCGATTTTCAGGCGTGCCTCACGCTTAATTCATTGTTCTTTCCGCGGCTTATATTTGTATATTAACCCGCGGAAACGCCTCGACTTAATCGCAAGGCACGCCTGAAAATTTGCAGTATCAAGGATTA
>JALETB010000076.1 GCA_022781715.1 Clostridiales bacterium
TTTACCGTCCGACGAAGAATGAGCCTCAATGACGTCGGTCACGTTCCACACGCCTTTTTTGAAGTAGACGAGCGGTCTTTTCGCGTCGGTGTAAGCCATTCTGAGTTCGTTATAAGGAATAAGAACGACAACGCCGTCGATAAACACCGCCTTGTGCCTGTTCGTTCCGAGCATAAAATCGAAACCGTAATCGCAGTATTCCACGTCCGTGGCGGCGATTTCGTGAACGTTCATTCCGATGCTTTTGCCTGCGGTTTTGCCAACGATCATATCGCCGATCGATACCGACGGTTTCGCTTCCTCGGCAATATCTCCGTCCTCGCCCTCCACCGCTTCCGTCGCGATGGTTTTATCGAAAGTTTCGTAATCGCCTACGTACTCGGCGGGGATCACCGACACTTCAGCATAACGAACCACGCCCTTGTATTTTACGCTGAGTTCGTAAACTCCGGGAATCGTGGTATCGATTCTGCCGCTAACCATATCGAGCGTGACTTTCACGGTTTTTCCGCCGTCGTACACCCTGAACAGGTCGGGAACGAAAAGTTCTTCGCCGGTATACATCGAAATGCTGTCGGCGTAAACCGATATCCCGTTCTTCACGACGATTATGAACTCCGCCGTTATCGGCTCGGCGTCCGCGCCGTAAACGTAAAGTTCGACAGCGACCGTCTGTTCGCCCAAAGCAAGCGGATCGAAATCATTCTTAACTTCATAATAAGTCGTGAGCGAGTTCACGCTTCCCTTATTCCGGGTGAAACTCTGCTTGTATCCGTCTGCGTAAAGAACGATATTATCGAGAACGTTATAATTTTTCACTTCGCTTCCGAGTTCAACCACGTCGTCGACGTAACCCAGTTCGTACACGCGCGGAACGACTTTATAAGTTATCTTAGCCGATTTTGCCGCGGCGAATTTGGGCGCTCCGCGCCCTACGTTGACGTCGTTATACAAAATATTCAACGTCACTTCGTAAGTTCCTGCGGTGTTGAAATCGACGGCACTTATATCCGCGTAAGCCTGAATTCCGTAAAATCTTACGCCGTTGATATACACCTCGAAATCGCTTGCGAAATCGTACTTGTTTATGTCGGTGCCTTTCTTTATCGAAACAACGTCGCCGTGCGCGTATCTGATAAGCACGCCGGTGATTTTTTTAACGGTTGCGACTTTTACGTGATTTTCGTATCTGAGCGTTATTTCGCACGTGTCGCCCGTGGAAAAATCAATTTCGCCGCTTAGCATATCGGGCGTTACTTCGATTTTTTTGCCGTTTTTCGTTATCTCGAAAAGCTCGACCGGGTTTACAGTGCCGCCATCAAAAACTTCGGCGTTTTTAACCTTGATGCGTACCGAGCCTTCCTCTCTTACGTTTACTTTTATCGCCTTTATCTCGCTGCCCTTTCCGTCCGGCGAAGCGTAAGCAAGTTTTACCTCGCGACTATCGCCGAGGGTCGCGCCCGCAAGCGCGGACTTATCGAGCGTTACACCCGAAGATTTAACGTCCACGCGCTTTCCGTCCTCGTAAACGTAAAAATCGGACAGAAAATCATAACTCGTCAGTTCGTCGGGGCTGAGATCTATTTCGCCGTATGCCGCGCCGATTTTTATTATGTGTCTGTCGACAACGTGAACGACGGTTTTCGCTCTTCTCGAGCCGATGAGAAGGTTTATCTCGTAATCGCCGACGACGGGAGAAACCTCGCCCGTTATCATATCGTCGGTCACTTCTACTTCTTCGTTATCAAGCGTCACACCGAAAAGCGCGGTGAGATTCAGTTCTTCCGCGCAGCCGACGTAAACGTAAACGTCCGTTTCGAGAGCCGTGGCTACGTAAGGCGTTTCGGTGACTTCGACCCAGAGTTTTACCGACGAACCGCTGTAAGAGCAGGTTATGACGTAAGTTCCCGGGTCGGGTTTAAGCGCGGATAAATCGAGATATTCGGGCTTGACTTCGGCTTCGTTACCGTTGACGCTGACGGAAAAGTGCTTCGTGTAATCGTATTTTAATATTTCGGAATCTTTTACCGTTATTTTAGTTGTTAAAGCCTGAACGAAAACGTCTCTTTCCGCAACGACGTTGATGATTATCGACGCAGTTTCGCCGCCGAAAGAACAAGTGACCACATATTTGCCGAGTTGTTTTTTGACTGCGGATTTATCGATATATTCGCTTTTTACCGCTCTTTTAACGCCGTTGGCGTAAATTTCGAAAAGAGTTTCGTAACTGAAAGACTCAACGTCTTCCAACGCTACGTTCGCTTCGGTTTTTTTCGCTTTCACCTCCACGCCTTCGAGCGGCGTAACGGACGAAACGGAATCTTTCGATTCCGTTTTGTCTTTACCGCAGGAAGTGGCCGCAAAAGTGAGAAATACCGCCATTATCGCGGCTATCGCCGCAAGGTATTTTTTCACGTGGCAATCCTCCTTTTTTAGTTTTAACGGGAATTGCTTCCCTTAAACCGGGGGTCGTTTCCGATTATTTGGCCGGATTCCAATCTCCTTTAGCGTAAATGTAGATATAGAACGTCTTGTAGCCGATGTTTTCCACTCTGATTATAAGCCCGTGGTCGCCGGCATTGTCGTTGATATAGCACTTCTGACGAGTTTTGCTACTCGTTCCTTCTTTGAGAATATTACCTGCTTCATAATCGGTGAACCCGCATTTTTCCATCTCCGCGTTAAATTTCTCGATTATCTCGTTATACTTTCTCAGCGTGAGGCCGCGGTTGGAATCGAGATCGATATCATCCACCCAGACGTTGAATTTAACAACGGGCTTATAAACGTAACCCTGCGAATTTTTATCGCCGGTGTTGAAGTAATCGTGGAATAGTTTACTCGAGAAGTTATCCGCGAATATGCTCGAGAATACCATGGGCGAAGGAATCGCGTCTGCCGCGGCTTTACCGGTGGATGCATTCGTGCCGAATACTTTGTTCAAAAGGGTTTCGCCGTCGATTATTTCCGCGTCCGCAGTGTCCGTAGCGCGGTATTCGGCTTCGAAATAACTCCAAGAAGTCGGGTATTCCCTCGTTACGTAGTTTTCCGCAGAGAACAAGTCGGCGGGAAGAACGGACGTACCGAAATTGCTGTACTCGGTGTTATAATAACCGTAGTAAGTGTCTATGATGTTGTAAGCGAAAGTTACGCCGACAAGACGAATTTCTTTCGTGTTTCTGTTATAGTAAACGTTGACGCTGAGCGCCTGTTTTGCGTCGCTCGTTGCGTAGTTTGCATAATCCTTCATACTGAACTCGTTCGCTACTTCCTTAACGATTACGGAATCGATAAGCGAATAAGAATAAAGTCTTCCGTCGGGATCTCCGTCTACGGACGCCATGCTGGAGAACGCGAACACATACGGAGAAACGTCGAATCCCGGAAGTCTGGCGGAAACGTTGCCCGTCTTTCTGCTCTTTCCGACGAGTTTGCCGCCCGAATACTCGAACTGCTCGTAAGTGTTGTCGCTGTTCTGTTTAAAACCATATACTTCGGTTTTGTATCCGCCGTTGCTGTATTCGATGGTTTCGTTAAGAAGCACGCCATCGGCGGCAACTACACCCATATAACCCACTTCGCCTTCGATGGAAGTGAACGGTTTGGTGTGAACCTTTCCGTCCCACGTTCCGGTCGCGCTCGTGGTGGGAGCAGAACCTTCGCCGCCCGAAGGTGTGTAATCCGACGGATCGTAAGAAGGAGCGTAAGTGGACGTATCTTTCACTTTGAACGTATAGTTGGACTTATCCGCCTTGGCAAGGTTATCGAGCGCGGTTTTGAGATAACCGAACATAACCTTATCTTCGGCGTCCGTAGGCTCTTCGTAAGGTTTGATTTCGGGAGCGGACACGTCGTCGCCATAAGCCTCTATCTCCATGACAACGCTCGTGTAATAAGAACCGATAACGTTGTTGCGGTTTCCGTCGTCGTCATAATCGTAAAGGTTGTTTTCGTAAGTGGAAGCTATGATCTGCTCGACATTGCCTTCTGCATCAAGCCTTAAAGCGAACTTATAGAACTGTTCGTCGAGAATAGGCGTGAGCGACCATGCGAGATACATCATAAGATATTCGTCATCGGACGGAGTGTAAGTGGTGTTGCCGAGAATTATATCGGTATCGATCGTGCCGTATTCCATTTCGTAAGTGTAGAGGTTTTCATCGTCGGAATCCTGCTCGAACAAAGAAAGATCGAGATAGCCGAGATGGTTCCAGTAACGCCGACTTTCCCAGGTGAGTTCGTTGCTGTAAGAATCCGTTACCACTTCGTTGACGACTTTGTTGTTCTTGTTTACGAATCTCTTCTGAGTGAGTCCGTCGTCGCTTCTGACGTAAGTGTTGGAAAGAACGTTCTTGCTGCCGTGAATATTCCATTCGCTCGTCCACGACGCATCGGAGAATACGTAATCGTCGAACAAACCTTGCTCGTTTTCCTGTTTTGTCGCGGTTGCGTTGAGATAAGTCGTGAAATCGTAAACAGATTCGCTCTTTACTCCGTTTTTGGTTTCAACGTCGCTGAGCGTACCTTTGACGGCAAGTTTGAGATTGCCGAGTTTATCGAGCGTTTCCTGTGTGAGTTTGCCCACCGCACCTGCCGTTTTGGGAGGTTTAACGGTTATCTGGAAAGACTTTTTAACCGCGGGATTAGCATTGGAAACGACGGTTATCGTAACTTTTTTATTCTCGGTTACGTCGCCGTTGACGGTGATTTTGTTATCCTCGCCGACTGTTACGAGACCGGGCATATCGGAGGGGTTTTCTACGTCTACGCGATAACTCTTGTCTTTATCGGTGGTGGAAAGAACGACGTTGAGTTCTACTTCGTCGCCTTTTCTCACGTAAGTTTTTCTTACGGAATTCTTCGATGAAACAATCGACGCCTCTATCGTCGTCGAGCCGGAAACGTTCGCTTTTATAGTGAGCGTACTGCTTTTTACGAGGTCGGGTTTAGCGTTGGGGTAGCCTTCGACGACTACCTGCTTCTCTTCGGATACGTTTTTGTTGACTTTGAGCGTGTAAAGCGCGCCGTTTGAAACGATATCGATATAGGACGCGCCGTCCGACCCGTCTACGTTTTTAACGACCACTTCGTAAGAAGTGTCTTCCGAACCTTTTACCACGCCGAACACGCTGACGTCCGAGCCTTTGGTGATTTCCGTTGCCGAAATCTGCATGTCGAACGTAATTTCCGCTTTGTTCGATTCATTTTCCGGCTTCTGGCAGGATGCGAAACCCATCATCATAGTGAAACAGATGATTATCGCTATCAGACTGCGCGTTACTTTTGAAAACTTTTTCATAATGTTCTCCTTTTTTATTTTTTTGTCTCCGTTCCGCTTTTCGGTACGGAACGAATTGTTTACGTTTTGTTTGCCTTATATACAACTTTATCGCTGAATCCGGACGTTTTGTATTTATCCGCTTTCGCAACGATCGTTATCGCGTGCGCTTCTCCGTCGTCGTAAACCGACGACAATGTGTACTCTGTTCCGCTTACGATTCTGGTGTAATTTCCGTCTACGTATACCGCGTATTGCGTTGCGTTTGCAACGGCGTCCCAACTTACCTTTTTACCGTTGAGTTTCACGTTCTCGGGTTTGGCGAGTTGCTCTTCCGTCCAGACGTAAACGTGAAGGTCGAGCGAATTGTCTACCGGTCTTACGCAAAGGTTTCCTTTTCTGTAAGCGTTGTCCGAACCTTTGACGAATCCATTTCCTTCAAGGAATTTATAGGCTTTTTCAAGCGAAGTCGTTATCGTATAATCTATGTCGAGCGGAACGTCGTACCACAGCAACATAGCGTTCTGCACGTAATTCGTACCGGTTATATCGGTAGCGTTGAAATACGTCGCGGTTCCGACTGCGAAGGTATCGCCGAAACATTCCTTATCGCCGAAGAACGGGAGTTCCGCGTCGCGAATCGGGAAAAGCGTCGTTCCGAAGTAGCCTTCCACGCCGTTGCCGCCGAACATAAAGTCGCCTGCGGCGGTATATTTGTCGACGTTTTTACCGCTTGCTTCGTCTTTTACCGTAGTAACGATCTGAAGGTCGTTCCACTTTGTGGGGAGTTCTCTCGTTTCCGTCGCGTCGATCGCGGCAAGCGTTGCGGAATCTATTTCCGCGGTGTTATATTCGTCGAATTCGATCTGAATTGCGCCCTGCATCATTCCGAGATCGTAATAGAACGCCGCGTATTCGATATACCATTTGCCGTCGTCGCCTTTTTTAACGATAATAAACGGCGGGATCGTCTGTCCGCTTGCGTTCTGGGCGACTTTTGCGAATATGCCGTACAACTGATCGTCCGAACCGAGGCTCTGATACCACGTGGTGGCAACCTGAGTCATCGTGCCGTCCGCGTAGAAATAATATTCGTCGTAACCGGACTGATTCGTATAAGCGGTCGAAGTGAATATTTCAGGAGAGAACGCGAACGACGGCTTGGACTCTTCAAAATCGCCTGTAAACGCTCTCGCCGCTCTGAAAGCAAGGCTCTCATCGGTTTTTTCGCGTGCGTCTACGAACGAATTGTAGATATCGGTTCTGCCGTCTATCTTCTTATAACCGTACATACCCGTGGATTGGTAATTCCTCACGGTCTGATTATTTACGGTAGTGAGAGTACATCTCGTGAAATACCTGTAATCTTCGGCGACGACTTCGTCGTAACCTTCTCTCGTCGTCAACTGAACGCCGAGGCTCGTCACTTCTTCCTTGGAAAATTTGGTTTTATAGGACTTGAGCGAACGCATGTTTTTGATTGCCTCGTTTAGAATGGACAATCTTTCATACATCACCTGCCCGTCCTCGGTTTCGTCGTTTTTATACTCTTCGAGAGTTTTGAATTTACCGATTGTGGTGATGTTGACATTATCGCCGACGTTGAAAACCGCACGAAGCGTCTGAACGGATATATATCCCTCGACGATCGAAAGCGAATCTTCCGAAACGGAAGAAATACCTATAATCTCGCCGCCGTCGATGATAAGTTCGAAGTTCTTCGGCTCAAACTCGTAAGGGTTAGCCGAAGCGATCATCTTTTTAACCTTATCGAAACCGTTCTTTTCGGTATCGTAAGTATAACGCCAGGTTTCTTCGTCAAGATAGAAATCCGAAACGGAAAGACCGACGAAGTTATTATAATAACCCGATTCTTCCCACGTGACGACGTTGCCCGAATCGTCTTTGATGGGATAAAGTTGCTCTTCGTTCATGAAACTCACGCCTATCTCGCACGCTCTGCCTTCGGAATCTTTCCTGCAATAAATCTGTTGAGTTATTCCGAGACTACCGTTGAAATACTCGGCGGACCATGTGTTTTTCGTTTTTTCGTTCGCGTCGCTCTCGCCGCTCATACTCGTTTTTATCGTAGATACCTGCGAGGTGTAAAGTTTGCCTTTCTTGCCCTGAACTCTCGTGTATACGTCTATGTTCACGTAACCTTCGAAACCGATTTTGTCGGACGAAGCGACATTATCAAGCATCTCCTGCGTGAGTGTCGGCTTGGAAACGACTTCCACGGATTTGCTTGCCGAAACCTTCGGATACGCGACCGACGTCGCCGAGACCATTATATCTCTGTCGCCCGCAACGCCGCTTTTTGCCGTGACCGTGAATTCGTTGCCGTTGGCGGAGGAACTTTCAACCGATTCGCTGCCGGAAACTATCGTCCACTTAACGGACGTATCTGCGCCTTTTTCGGCGTTGTTCACCGTCGCTTTAAACGTGACGGAGTTCTTCCCTTCGCTCGTCGCGCCGCTCTTTATAACCGTTTTATCGGCGGTTATCGCAATTCTGACGACGGACGGATCGAACGGCTCAACGTAAGGCTCGTATTCTATCTCCTCGCTTTTTTTCGTTTCGACGTTTCCGTCCTTTGTCTGAACGACAGCCTGAACGCTGATCATGCATTTCTTATCGAGTTCGGGAAGCGTGAACGATTCGCTTTGAACGAACGCGCGCTGTTCGCCGTAATAAACGTAATACATAACGGCGTTTTCAACTCTGTTCCACGTTACCACGCCGCTCTTTTCGTCCACCGCAACGTTTGCTGGGGCGGCGAGAGTTGTGCTTTCGGGCTTATCGCCGCAGGAAACGAAGACCGACAACGTCATCGCAACGGCGAGCAATAAACTTAATATTTTCTTTATTTTCATAGCCGTCTCTCCTTATCTGCCGTAAGAATACGTGATCGTAAGCGAAGCGGTAAGCCCCGTTTCCGTTTTGTACGAGCAGGTTATTCCGGAAATTTTGCTGCCTTTGAAAACGACTTCCACGTCTATTTCGCCGTCGACGCCGACCGATCCTTCCTGGAAGAATACGTTAGCGTTTTCGGCGGAAACTTTGCCTTTGAAGGTGTTTCCTTTATAAGTGTAATCGCTTTCGAAAACGCTTGTTCCGAGGTTTACCGCAACGAGCGAAGTCCTGTCGATTTCTCCGCTTGCCGTCGTGGTGGATTCTTCCTTTTGGGCGTTGAACTGATTGATTTTGGTTATCGCCGTTACGATATCCGCTTCGTCGCCCTTTGAAAACGTTATCGTTTCCACGCGTTTTTCAACGGATGTTTCGCCGTCCTTTATCTCGGTGGTTTTCACAACGGAAGTAACGGACTTAACCGAACTTTTGTATCTGCTTTCCATTTTAGCCGCCGAACCGCCGAGCGTGAACACGAGCGTTAAGACGACCGCTATTATCACCGCCGCGGCAACAGCCGAAACGATGATAATGTTTTTCTTGCTCCAGTTAAATTTTATGTTTTTCATACGCTTTCACCTCAGAAGAATCTCTTTATGAACGCGATAGCCGCAAGCCCTGAAATCAACCCCGGGAACGCCTGAGGCAGAGCGGCTTCCGCCGCGTTTCCGGCTTCCGCCCGGTTTTCGGGTTCTGCCGCAGCCTCTTCGTCCTGATTGTTTTTGAATTTGTAGCCCGTTGCCGCGAATATCGCGTCGGCTTCCTTTTCGGCGGCTCTTAAATAGTCGTTGAAAGAAGAATAGAACGCGTAATACCTGGTCATATTGAGAATCAACTTATTCTCGGGGGTAAGTTCGCCGATCTTTGCCGCAAGCGAACGGAGTTCTTCGAGATTCCCGACGCCGAAACTTTCGGGAAGCGCATTGATTTCGCTTTCGATTGCTTTGAGTTTTTCGGACGCCTTGCCGATTTTTATAAGCCTGATCTGCTCTTTCGCTTCGTTTACGATATTTTCGTAAGCGAGCCACTGCTCTTCGGTTATGCCGAATTCGAGACAATCGGCTTTCTGACCGGAAGCGTTCATCGCCGCAAACGTCGCGCTTATCATCGCTTCGTTGTCGAGCGTAACTTTTCCGTTCTTCATTATATCGTCGAGTTGTTTCGCGTTTTCAACGAATGTCGCGGTGTTGGTGTTCATCGCAATTTTGTCGCTTATTATAGCGTTTTCAACGTCGAAATAAGTCTGATATACGAGCGAATCGTAACCTTCGAGAACTTCGTTTCCGGGAAGGACTATTCCTATCTTGTCGTATTTACCGAGAACGTCGATGAAGTTGCAATAGCAGAGTTCCGTGCCGAATATATCGGGGAACGCGTGCAACATTCCGTAACCTTTTGCTTTTTCGTCGAGCGAAATGTTGGAATTGTAATTGTTTTCAAGCGCGGGCGCTTTGTAGGACGAGAAGTACACCGTGAGTTCGTCTTTGAGTTTCTCGTCCGCGCCGAGGTTATAATAGAACGCGTAATTGCCGATGAACGCAAGCGATTCCGGGAGAATGATATTCTCGAAATTCTTGTTGCCCGCCGCCGCGAAAGCGTCTATTCTGTAAGTTCCTTCCATAACTTCGAGTTCGGCGATTTTCTTATGGTTTTTATCGGAAAGTCTTCCGGGCGTACAGGAAAGTTGCCACTTGCCGTTGTCCATCTTCATATAGAGCGAACCCTTGTCGATGATGACGTTATCGCCGACGTTAACCGCCGCGTCGAAACCGTCGTTTCCGGAATTATTCGTAAATCTCTCGAGATATTTACAACCGAAGAACGCCGCGCTGCCCACTTTTCTGAGATTTTCCGTGACGACGAATCTGTCGAAGTTGACGTTTTCTATACCGGCGAACGCATGTTCGCCGATTTCCTCGAGAGCGTTAGCGTAGAAGCCATTAAGATTTGTACCGTCAAACGCATACGCGCCGATTTTGGTAAGATTGTCGGCGTATACCGTCGAATTGATCGCGTAACAGTTGATGAACGCCGCTTCGCCGACTTCTTTTGCCGAAGAAAGATCTATCGTTTGAAGAAGGGACTCGACTTTCCTTGCGGAAACCGCCGTCTGCGCGAACGCGTATTCGCCGATATATTCAACGTTTTCAAGGTTAACCTTTCTCAACGAATCGCATCTGCCGAACATATATTTCCCGACTTTCTTCAACGATTCCGGAAGAACGACATCATCGAGCGAAGCGCAGGCAAAGAACACGTAATTGCCGTTTTTGTGGAGCTTTTCCACGGGGTCGTCGTCTTTGCTGTCCGCATCGGAATCGAACGTAACTTTTTCGGGAATGGTTATCTTTTTAAGACCTGCGCCGAGGAACGCGCCCTCGCCTATATAACGGAGAGAATCGGGAAGATCGATCCCGGTAAACTGCGGACCGTTGGAACTCGACGCGGAAACCTTGTCGCCGGAGAACGCACCGTCGCCGATGATTTCGAGAACGCCTGTTTCTCCCTCTTTCGTCAATTCGACGGACACAAGCGAACTGCATGCGGTGAATGCATAATTGCCTATCTCCTTAACGCCGTAGAGTTTTACGGAATTAAGGTTCGTACAAGCGTAGAACGCCTGAACGGGTATTTTATCGACCACGTTATCGAACGTTACGCTCGAAAGCGACGTCGACATTGCGAACACCGTCGCACCGAGGTCGAGAATTCCGTTCGTCCCATCTATTCTTAAGAAGTTCAACTCCTCGAGTTTTCCGCACTGTCTTAACGCGCCCGCGCCTATCGAACCGGCAACTATCGCGGAGCCTTTTCCGTCGAGCGTTGTTTTTTCCACGCCGTTGCCGACGTAAACCGTAAGGCTTTTAATAACAGAGCCGTAGAAAGCGCCCTCGCCGATCGTCGCTCCGTTCTCGAGTTTAAGCGTGAGCGATTGGATGCCGGAAATACCGAAAGCGTAATCGCCGAGCGACGCTATGGACTCGGAATTTATAACTTCGAGCGTCGAGAATACGTTGGATTTGTTGCCCGTCGCCGGGTCCTGCTTAATCGTAACGGCAGTATCCGCGAACGCGTAATTGCCGACTGCGATTCTGCCTTCTTTGGGAAGGGTTATCGTTTCGAGAACTTCGCAGTTTTCGAACGCGTAATCGCCTATTATAAGTTCGGGGTTTTTGATCGTGAGTTTTTTCACGTTTGTTCCGCTGAACGCGCCCGAAGCGATTTCATTTACTCCGCTTCCTATCGTGAGCGTTTCGAAATCCGCTCCGATCGCCGCGAGATAATATATCTTTCTGTCTTTGGACGTGAGAATTTTTCCGCCGTCCGCAACGCCGTAATAGCTACTTGAACCGACTTCGAAAGTCGATAATTTCGTTCCGTCGAATGCCGAGCCGCCGATGCTTTCGAGTTTCGTGGTCGTTCCGAAAACGAGCGTTGTCAACTTGCTCCTGAGTTTTTCGGGATCCTTCTTACCGAAGCGGCTTATAAGCATCGAATCGGTTTCGTCCATGCCGAAGCAGGAAATTCCGAGCGACGTTTTACCTTCCGGCAAAGCGAATTTCTCAAGCCCGGTCGCATTGAAGAACGCGCCGCTGCCGAACTTATCGACCGTTACGCCCTCGCCGTAAGTGAAATCGGTGAGCGAAACGCATCTGGAGAACGCGCCGTCGCCTATCGAAAGAAGAGAATTCGCTATTTTAACGCTTTTCAGAACGAAACAGTTCGCGAAGCAGTTTGTGGGAATTTCCGTCTTTTTGCCGGACTCGGCGGACATACCGTAAATCGTGACCGAAGTCAGACCCGAGTTGACGAACATTGCCTCGGAAAGTTTGGTATGTCCGTTCTCATTCATCAGAACGCTTTCGAGTTTCGTACAATTCTGGAAGGCGTTTATACCCGTGTTGCGGAGGTTTTTAAGGTCGACCGTTTTAAGCGAAGAACAACCTTCAAACGCGTAATCGCCTATCGCGTAAATATTCGACAAATCGATAGCGGCAAGGTTTTCGCACTTTCTGAACGCCTGCGCGCCGATTACGATAGCCTTTTCGTTGAGTTTGCCGGGAATAACGTTGCCGTCCGCGTCGGCTATGCCGATATTTTTCAGGCTCTTATCGAGCGCGAAAGAAAATTCTCTTAAATACTTGACCGTCGACGGAAGAACCACTTCTTCGAGAGCCGAACAGTTATAGAATGCGTATTTACGGATTTCTTCGACGCCCTCGGGGATAATTACTTTCGTTATCTTATCGTTATAAGACGGAACCTTGTTGGAATCGTAATCGTCCTCTTCGAGAATCACCGTTCTGTCGGTGGTGTAAAGACAGAACGCGAAAGAATCGATATATATAATACCTTCGTCGTCCGGAATTTTAACTACACCGTCCTGACCATCTATGGTTTCGCCGAAGCCTTTATACGCGACGAGAGTTCTGTTTTCGATGACGAAAGGACTCTTGACCGTAATGACGACCGACGCGTTTATCGGCGATTCTTTTCCCGTGGTTTTATCTTTCGCCTTGAGCCTTATCGTGGAAGTACCCTCGGCAACCGCGGTAACTTCTCCGTCTTTGTTTACGGTAACTTTACTGCTGTTCGTGGACGAATATTTAAATTCGTACCTGTCGGAAACGTACCAGGGCTTCATCTGCTCGAAGAGTTGAATTCTCTCACCCGGATACATGCTTATTCCGCTGCCGGCGGCTACATAATTCACGTCGCCGGTTTCGCCGATATCGCTCGTCTGAGCCGCCCTCGAAAATGCAAAAAGCGTTTTGAATCGCGAGAATTTAAGCGATTGAAGTTTTTCGCTCGTGACCGACTTCACTCCCGCTTCCGAAAGAGCCGTCGCTATGGCTTCTTTTTCGGACGCAGCCTTTGCGTTTATCAGGATAACGGCTTGCTTGCCTTCCCATTTTTCGGTTACGGTGACGGTCGCTCTACCCGGTTTTTTAACCTTGATCATTCCCTGCTGAACTTCTACGATATCCTCGTTGGACGAAGTCCATACAAGGTGATCGAGATATTCGTCGTATTCTCTGTTTTCTCCGACCGTTTCGTCGGCGGTGTAAAGATACTGAATAAGATCTACGACCTCGCCTTCCGTTGCGGGAAGAACGAGAAGTTCGGAACTGTCCTTTTCGCCCGTTCTCGTGAATTTGAAGTCGCCTCTCGTGCCGGGAAGTTGACAAATATATATATTGGAGTTAAGAGCGTAATCGTCGACGGAGAATGCGAATGCGTTCGGAATGAGTGCGTCGTTCAGAATATCGTCGAGCATATCCGTAACTTCGAAACTGACTTTCGTGTCGCCGCCTTTCGTAGCGTTGATCACGGGAATCGGGTTCTCGGTTATGAACGTATAAGAAGAACTCGAAGTGAACGCAACCGGCGTTACGGACATCGCGTAATGGTTATCGTAAATAACCATGTCGACGTAATATCTGTCCTTTTTGTCCACCGAATCGTATTCTTTTCTGTAACTTACTTCTCTTATCACCGGCGCTTCGTTATCGAAAGTGAAATCGAACGAATAACTGTTGCGCTTGTTGTTCGCCGCGCCGCCGTCGCCGTAATCGAGCGAGCCGACCATCTTGAGTTCGTACTGACGGTTGTTGACAAGCCCGAGAGTGGCGGAATCGAGTTTGAGATAGTCGTAATAAGGAAGCGGACTTCCGCCCTGCGAGAACGACTTCAACGCGTTATAATCTATATAATTCCACAGTTCCTCGCCCGTAACCTTATCCGTGAGCGTGAATTTCATCTCCTTCGCGCCGCGGAGAAGACCCGCCAGGACGACGGAGATACCGTCTATCGCGCCGAGCGTGTCGGAAATCGCGATTTTTTCTTCGGTCGCGGGGATTTCGCCGTACTTGGACGAATCGATGTCGTAAAGATACGTTCCGAGCGGAATCATATAATTGTACATGTATTTTCCGTAAGGCGTGGTCGCGTAATAATCGGCTTTAACCTTATCGTCGTCGCTTATCGAAGGATCGTGAGCCGTCGTTTCGACTTCGTAATAAGTTTTGTCGAACATCGGCGCTTCCGTCCAGTCGCCGTAAAACGCAAGGAAGGGAGCGTTGAGGCTTACTCCCTGAGAATCGGCGTTCGCGAGTTTTATGAAGCCCTCGACGTACATTCCGTAAGGGAAACGGTCGTCGATATACTTTCTGTCGTCGGAAGAAAGGGTGTAAGTCACCTTGACTTTAACCTTGTTCCAGTCGTTAGCGTTTGTTCCCGCGGCGTTGCCGTTGACGGTTATTTTGTTGCCGCTGACGCTGCCGTTGCCGCCCTCGAACTCAACTTTGAACGAGGTGCCGAGGATGTGCGGAGTTTCCGCGACGAATTTATCGTCCGACGTGGAAACGTTTTCGGTCATACCGACGAGCGAGAAATCGTAAACAAGGTCTGCTTCGCTCATGTTCACGACGTTGAACTTCAACGTGTAAATGCCCGATCTCGTCGGATCGTCGCCGAGTTCGAGTTTCGATCTGTCTGTCTCTACGGGATTTCCGTCTTTGTCCTTTTTGTCGACGGTTATATAACCCTTCGTGGTGGTGGTTCTGCCGATATCGGCAAGACCCGCGCCCTGCTTTCTGGGCGAATAGGGATTGTTTTCTTCGTTGATCGCTATGCCCGCGGTGGACATCATCAACTGGTTAGTAAGGTTCTTTATCTGTTTTTCGGTGAGTTCATCGCCGTAAGTGTCTTTAAGGTACTGACGGATAAGAACGACTATTCCGCAGAGGTTGGGGCAAGCCATCGAAGTTCCCGAAAGTTTGTCGTATCCTCCGCCGGGGACAGCCGATTTGATGTTTCCGCCGTGAGCGGTAATTTCGGGCTTGATGCCGAGCGAGGGCGTGGGACCCCAACTCGAGAAGTCCGACATGAACGGACCGGCGAGGAATTCTCCGGAGATGAAGAGCGAACCCTGCGATTTTTTCGCGAGTTCTCTTCCGTCGTCTCTCGAAACGGAAATCGTGGGGATATGCTTTTTATTACCCATCGACATCGTGATATCGCCGTCGATATTGTTATAAATTATGCAGGCGATCGCGCCGTACTCCGCCGCGATGCGAGCCTTTTCCTCGAAACTGTTCGTTCCTCTTTCGACGAGGACGATTTTGCCTTTGAGAACCTGCTTTTTAACTTCCGGATCGGTCATATCCGCGCCGGGGTTTTTCGCCTTGTAAGCGTTTACGAAATCCCTGTAACAAACGTCGTCGCCCGAGCCCGAAACGTGAACGTAAGTGAATTCGTTTTTGCCGGACGTAAGAGGTCTGCCGAGTTCTTTGAGATACGCCTTGAGATCGTTGAAGAAGTTGTTCTGCTCGATTTTCTGAAGGTCGTTCGACTCATTATAGAAGAATATTTTTCCGTCGCTCGTTTCGATATAACGCGAACGCTCGCCGCTTATGGATGCGACGGACAAAGCCGCGTCGTAAGTGGAGGGTGAGCCGACCGTTCCTGAATCGGGGTTGGTGACCATGTTCGTGTTACCCTGCTCGCCGCCGAAGCCGGCGCTGTAACTGTTGCTCGCCGCGGTGATAAGGCTTATTCCGCTGTCGTTTATCGCGTCGTAAACCTTAGCGACGTTCGGCTTATCGGGGTCTCCGTCGCATTCTCTCGAAAATCCGCAGGACGTGCCGAGCGACATATTTATCGCGTCAACTTTAAATCTTACGGCGTCCTCGAGAGCGGCGATTATATCTTCGGTTTTTCCGCCGCTATCAAGGTCGGGGAAAACCTTCATGAGAACGAGTTGCGTATCGGGAGCGATGCCTTGAATTGTATCATCCTCGCCGGCGATAATACCCGCAACGTGCGTTCCGTGTTCGCTGTCGTAGGGGAAAACGTCGGGGTCTTTATCGGCGTAATCGTAAGCGAAAGGAATTTTCTGGCTGTAATAAACGTCCTTAACCTGCAGCCCTTTGGTCGTCTGTCCCGCTTTGAGATCGGCAAGTTTCACCGCGCCGCCTTCCACGTTTTTAACTTCGAGTTCGCTCGTGCTGTCGGTTTTCGCGATGACGAGTTTATTTTCTTTGCCTTCGTAATTGCGGTCGAAAACGCTGTGGCTCATATCGAAACCCGAATCGAGAACGGCGGTTACCGTTCCGAGCCCCGAATAAACGCTGGTATTGTTGTAAATACCGGTGTTCTCGTCGATATCGACCACGTTAAGCGGGTTAGCCGAAGAGTCGGTCATCTGCACTTCCACACGGTTATAGGTATCGGAAAGCGAAACCGACTTTACGCCTGCCGTTTTCTCGATTTTTTTCAGATTGCCGTAAACGGTATTCACGGCGATTGCGTTAAGAACGGTCGTATATTTATATTCCACGCCCGTTATCAGCCCGCTTGCCCAAAGAGTGGAAACGACCGCGTTCTGTTTTTTGAGAATTTCGGCTTCCTGAACTTCTCCGGCGAACGATTCGGCGTATTCCGAAACCGATTTCGTTCCGGTTTTTCCGTCGTTGAAAGTTTCGATGAGAGATTCGCCGTCGACGGCCACCATAACGACAACTTCGTCGGTATCCTTATATCCGCCGTTTTCGATGAGGTATTGCGCTTTGATCTGCGACATAACCTGATCCTGCGTGAGTTTATCGCCGTATTTAATCACGTTGAGCGCGGTGGAAGAGGAAGCGCTCCCCGTCACCGTGGTCTGCGATTGCGACGGTACGACTCCGTTTCCTTTTCCGTTCGCCGTGAGCGCGACGCCGACTATCGTAGCCGCCATGCACAATGCGGTGATTGCAGAAATAATCTTGATTCGCATTTTAACTCCTTTTGCTTTTTGCCTTTGTTTTACGTTTATCCGTTTTTATCCGAAGTCTGCAACTCGTTTCATCGCGAGGTTTGCAATAAAGTTTGTAATCCGGACTGCATAAAATTCCATATTATACTATATCATAAATTACGAGGGTTGTCAAACGGCTGGTTTCTGAAAGTATTCATCAATATTTATAATTGTTATAAGAAAATTTTATATGTATGTTTGTCATATTTTCCGTCATCGGATTTTAATCGTCGTTAATGCATAAAACAATGAATATTCTGCATTTTATTCGTTTTTTGAAACGATTCGTTTTGACAAATCGATATATGCGCATATATTCATTCTTTGTTTTCGCCTCGTTTTTACCCTCCGTTTTATCTTTGGTTTTATCTTCGGATTTACCTTCCGCCGCCGCGTGGTTGATATAAAAAATTTTTTGTGCTATAATATTTCCGGTTGCGGAATTTCGGTATAACATTTCCGGTTGCGGAATAATATTTCCGTTTGCGGAATTCCGGACAACCGACGCAAAAAAAAGACAGGGAGCAAAAAATGACTGAAAAAATAAACGACGGAACGCCCACGCCGCATATCGAAGCGAAAAACGGCGACTTTGCAAAGACAGTGCTTATGCCCGGCGACCCGATGAGAGCTAAATTCATCGCCGAAAACCATCTGGAAAACGCGGTTTTGGTCAATAAAGTGCGTGGCGCGTACGGCTACACGGGGCTTTATAAAGGCAAACCCGTTTCCGTGATGACCTCGGGAATGGGCCAACCTTCCATGGGGATATATTCGTACGAACTTTTTAGATTTTACGGCGTTGAAAACATAATCCGAATCGGCTCGTGCGGGAGTTTCGATAAGGACCTTCATTTAAGAGACCTCGTCATCGCACTCGGCGTTTGCTCGAGCGGGAACTTTGCAAAGCAATATGGTCTGCCCGGGGAATTCGCCCCGATTGCGGACTTCAAACTGGCGAAACTCGCGGCGGAAGAATGCGAAAAACGCGGCGTGAACCACAAAATCGGTAACGTCCTCTGCTCCGAATATTTTTACGACGACGGAAACAGACAACTCGAATGGACTAAAATGGGCGTGCTCGGCGTGGAAATGGAATCCGCCGCGCTCTACTGCAACGCCGCACGACTCGGGAAAAAGGCTCTGTGCATATGCGCCGTGAGCGATTCGTTCGTCCACCCCGAAGAAAATCTCACCGCGGACGAACGCGAAAAATCCCTCGACTCGCTTATCGGAACCGCCTTGGAAGTCGCTGCGAAAATCTCCTGACGTCCGCCGCAGAAAATTTTAACGCTCACAAAGCGGCAAAAGGTCGGAAATCGTCGATTTAATGAACCGCAAAAATCGACGTTAATCGACTTATAGACTGTTATTTTAAAAAAATCACAACATTAAGACGCCAAAAACGCAAGCCAGACGACTCGATGACGACTCAGTTCCGCCTGCGTTTTTTAAATTCCGCCCGCATTTTTTATCGACACAAATTCGTCGCCCAAACTCGAAACCGAACTCAAACAATCCGTGAACGGAGTGACCGAACTCGCGTCCGAATCTGTTCGCTCCCGATGGTTGCGACTAACGGACTCGCGGTTATGCTTGCGGGCATAATCCTATCCATTTTGGCGGGCAAAGAGAAAAAAGGCTCGCGACACGACCAGAAGAACATTTCTCAGTCATTCCAGCGCTGGCTGTTAATATGCGTTACGGCGGCTTTCCTTATGACCACGATATTCACGTGGGCGCTTCAGACGGAACTTGCCAAAAACGAAGCGCACGACATAATATAGATTAATCTCGAGGACGTGCGCGAGGATATTCTCGAAGCTTCCAACGAAAATCTGCTTAAACTTGCGAGAAATATTTCTGCGCGCATAGATTCCGCCGAGAACGTCGATTCCGATCTGC
>JALETB010000040.1 GCA_022781715.1 Clostridiales bacterium
CCGAGAACTTCCTTTCCCTGCAAAATACTTATCCAATATTTCATTTCTTTGTTCGGGTGTGTATTTGTTGAATTTTTGTCCTTTTTTTGCCATAGAAAAAACCTCCTATGAAAATTATATCATAGAAGGTTTTTTATTAGCCTTTTTTATTGTGTGAACTAAATGGGGTTCACTTCAGTCAGCCCCGACCTTTTTACTTTTAAAAATTCGTTATTATACGTTAGCGAAATACTTAATGGTTCTTACCATCTGAGAAGTGTAAGAGTTTTCGTTATCGTACCAAGCGACTACCTGTACCTGATAAGTGTCGTCGTCGAGTTTGGCAACCATAGTCTGAGTTGCATCGAAGAGCGAACCGTATCTCATACCGATAACGTCCGAAGAAACGATTTCGTCGGTGTTGTAACCGAAAGATTCGTTGGAAGCGGCCTTCATAGCGGCGTTGATGGAATCCTTCGTGATGTCCTTACCCTTAACAACCGCTACCAGAATAGTGGTCGAACCGGTGCAGGTGGGGACTCTCTGCGCAGAACCGATGAGTTTGCCGTTAAGTTCGGGAATAACAAGACCGATAGCCTTTGCCGCGCCCGTGGAGTTGGGAACGATGTTCATCGCGCCCGCTCTCGCTCTTCTGAGGTCGCCCTTTCTGTGAGGTCCGTCGAGGATCATCTGGTCGCCCGTGTAAGCGTGAACGGTGGTCATGATACCGCTCTGGATGGGATAAGCGTCGTTAAGAGCCTTTGCCATGGGAGCAAGGCAGTTTGTCGTGCAGGAAGCGGCGGAAATAATCTGATCTTCCTTGGTAAGTGTTTCGTTGTTAACGTTGAAAACTATGGTCTTAAGGTCGTTGCCCGCGGGAGCCGAAATAACGACTTTCTTCGCGCCTGCCTGAATGTGAGCCATAGATTTTTCTTTGGAAGTGTAGAAACCGGTGCATTCCAAAACTACGTCAACGCCGAGTTTACCCCACGGAAGATCCGCAGCCTTCGGGCAAGCGTAGATGGTGATTTCCTTTCCGTCTACGGTGATGGAGCCGGGAACAACAACGGTTTTGCCGTCTTCGCCGAGAACCGAATCCTTATAGGTTACGGTATGTCCCTGAGCAACGTAACAGCCCTGAGCCGTATCGTATTTCAAAAGGTGAGCAAGCATTTTGGGGCTCGTAAGGTCGTTGATCGCAACAACTTCATAGCCTTCCGCGCCGAACATCTGTCTGAACGCAAGACGACCGATTCTTCCGAAACCGTTAATCGCTACTTTTACATTTGCCATTATATTTGTCCTCCGAATATAAATATTACCTGATTGAGAAAATTTATTCGTCTGCCGGTCTGATAAGAACTTTACGTCAATGCCGGCAGAAAAACTTATATATAATATAAGTTATCCGAATTTTCCTAATACATTATAGAATAATCTTAATTTAAAGTCAATTATTTTTCATTTGAATTTTCCGAAAATATTCCGAGAGTTTTTTCACGCAAAAGCACTTTCGGCAAACGCTTATCCGCTTTTACAACACGAGCATTTCAAACAGAACGAGGACGATAAGGAACGAGAAATTGATAAGCAAAAAACCGAGAAGATATTTACCCGTTTTTCCGCCCGTCGACCTGAACTTTCCGAGCGTTATAAGGCTGGCAAGGCTCGCTATCGGAGTGCCTAAGCCGCCGACGTTGACGCCGACGAGAAGGGGCGCGTAATTTTCGGTGAATCTGCAAAGGAGCGTGGCGGTGGGAACATTTGATATAATCTGGCACGAAGCGACCGAAACGAGTAACGTGTTTTTCTCCAAAAGTCCGCCTATAAGTCGATGAACGGCGTCTATCCGCGACATATTGCCACTGAAAACGAAGAACGCGCAAAACGTTAAAAGCAACGGATAATTGACCGTTAAAAACGCTTTTCTGTCAAAAATCAGAACGCCGAGCGCGGCAAGTCCTATGCCGATATAAAACGGAAACAGCCTTAAAACCGAACACACCGAAAGGGCGAAAAGTACGAGATAAATTATCGTTTTAGGCTTGTCGGGCGTGTAAAAAACGTCGTCTTTTATCTCCGCCGGCTCTTTTTTCACGAACATGCAACACGCTACGATAAGGACGAGAGCGACGGCAAACGGCGGAAACATTATTTTTAAAAACTCCGCGTTCGGTATCGAATAATGGGAATACAAATATAGATTCTGCGGGTTGCCGAAGGGCGTTAACATTCCGCCAAGATTCGCCGCGATGTTCTGCATTATGAACACGAACGCCATGTATTCTTTCTTTTCCGTTCTCGAAAGGACGAAATAGCCGAGCGGCAAAAATGTGATGAGAGCCATGTCGTTCGCCATTATCATCGAGCCGAAATAGGTTATGAACACGAGCGCGAAAACAATGTTGCGCATATTTTTGAATCTCGTTACGATTTTTCTCGCGAGAATTTCAAAAAAACGGATATTCGACAACGCCTCCACCACGAGCAACGTACCGAAAAGACAACCGAGCGCGGAGAAGTCGAAATAGTCTATATATTCTTTATCGGGCGGCACAAAGAAAACCGTTACCGCAGCCAGAACGACCGCGATAACAAGCACCGCATTTTTCTTCAAAAACTTTAAAATTGTTGTCATTTATTATAAAAATACCTTGTTAATCGGCTTATAGCCCGACTTTTCGCGTTTATGCCGCCAAAACAGCCGCCTTGCAGCGGACTTTGTTTGCCGTCCGGTTATTTCGCTTTAGCGTCGAAGATTATATCGCAAAGCCCTTCGGCAAAATCGGGTTCATGCGTGACGAGAATAAGCGCGCCTTCGTAATTCATAAGGGCTTCCCTTAACGCCTTTTTCGCCTTTACGTCGAGATGGTTGGTCGGCTCGTCCAGAATGAGAATGTTGGACGGAGAATTGCACAGAATGGCAAGTTTGAGCCGCATCATCTCGCCGCCCGAAAGGGTGGAAACGGGTTTCACCGCAAGTTCGCCCGCAAGCCCCACCGTTGCGAGAGCCGAGCGGACTTCCTTCTGCGAGCAGCGCGGAAAAGCGTTGAGATAGACGTTATAAGCGGAAAGATTGCCGTTTTCAAAGCCGAGTTCCTGCTCTATATAGCCGATTTTCGCCGCAGGGTGGAAATTGAACGACCCGCCGAGGCTCGGGATTTTCCGCATAAGCGTTTTTAAAAGCGTAGTCTTGCCCACGCCGTTCGTGCCGCGAATCCAGATTTTCGATGCCGAGCCGAGGTGAAAACTCACGTCGGGGATAAGTTGAAAATCGTAACCCACTTTAAGCGACTTCACGATCAGCATATCCTTGGTGTTGAGGTCGATATAAGGAAATTTAAAACTGCAGTCGCGCTCGGTGACGGGTTTTGCCATGCGCTCGATCCTGTCGAGCATCTTTTTGCGGGAGTTAGCCATGCCCGCCGTGGACGCCCGCGCGCTGTTGCGGTCGATATAATCCTGCAACTTTTTGATTTCCGCTTGCTGGCGGTTATATTCGTCCTCGTATTGCTTGTTGAGAATTTCGCGCTTGACCAGAAACTGATCGTAATTGCCGGTGAATTTCGTAATTCTGCCGTTCTCGATGCTGACGATCATCTTCGCCACGTTGTTTAAAAACACGGTGTCGTGCGAGATTACGAGGAAAGTCTTTTTGTAGGCGTTAAGGAATTTCGTCAGCCATTCGATATGTTCCACGTCCAGAAAGTTCGTCGGTTCGTCTAAAAGCGTGAGATCCTGCCCCTCGAGAAGAAGTTTGGAGAGCATAAGTTTGGCTCGCTCCCCGCCCGAAAGGTTGCCTATTATCGTGTCGTAACCGAACTTGTTCACGCCCAGTCCGTTGGCGATTTTCTTAATCTGCGCTTCGAGGTCGTAATAGCCCGCGTCGTCGAGTTCTTCCTGCAAAGCGGCGGAACGATTGACCATTTCGTCCAGTTCATCGCCCGTCGCGCTGCACATGTCGGCGTAAACTTTTTCGAGTTCGGCGTTCTTTTCATCGAGATAAGAAAACGCGCCGCGGAGATATTCCATAACCGTGAGCGACTTATCGAGCGTGGCGTGCTGATCGAGATAGCCTATGCGCATGCGCGGCATACGCTTGATTTCGCCCTCGTCCTGCACGAGTTTGCCCGCGATAATGTTGATGAACGTAGACTTGCCCGCGCCGTTAAGTCCTACAACGCCTATATGTTCACCGTTATTTACGGTAAGGTCGGACTTGACGAACAAATCCCGATCGTC
Source organism: Clostridiales bacterium (assembly GCA_022781715.1). Lineage (GTDB taxonomy): Bacteria > Bacillota > Clostridia > Christensenellales > Borkfalkiaceae > UBA10281. The sequence goes on from JALETB010000040.1 coordinate 4,222, forward strand.
GTATCTGTGGGTAAGCCCCTTAATTTCTAAAATACTCATAGCCGTATTTTAGCACAATACGCCTTTTTTAGCAAATTATTTTACGTTCAAATGCAACTCCGATACCGGACAAGAATAAAACCTTGACCTTTGATGAAAAATGAAGTATAATATAAGCGATATCCCGACGTTGCAAACGGCATCGCGACTTTTAAGAATCACGGCTTTTAGAGGTGAACGGAATGAAATTCAAATACAAATATAAAAACTATATGTACTGGCTGTTCGGCGCGATTTATCTGCTTTCGGCGGTGTGCTTCGTGTGGAATCTTTACCGCCTGATAATTTCCGTCGGCAACCCGATAAGCCTTTCGGTTTACGATTATATAAGAATCGCGCTCTGCCTTATCCTGCCGATAGTTTTCGCGGCGTTCGTGACGTCGGCGATTTTGTCCTCCTATTACTTCGTGGGCGAAAAGGATATGAAGGTGGCGTTCGGGTTTTTAAGCGACAAATATAAAATCGCGGAAGTGGATTCGCTCGTTAAAAACGTAAGGCAAAACACCCTCGTTATGGTTTTTAAGGACGAAAGTACTTTGAACGTTGTCATTTCGCCCGATAAATTCGACGATTTCTGCTCGGCGATCATGAAGGCGAACCGCGGAGTTTCTTACGAACAAACCGATGCGGCGAAAAAATAATCATACGTAGCGAACGAAAAGCCCTCGCAATTCAAAAAATGAATTGCGAGGGCTTGTTTTTTTGAAAATTTATTGTTTCTGCGAAGAATCGAGTTTTGCCAGAACCGCCCGGAAATAATCGGGAAGGGGGGCTTCGAAAACCATTCTTTCGCCGCTTCTCGGGTGAGTGAGTTCGAGCCTGAACGCGTGCAGAAGTTGTCCGTTCAACCTGAATTTCTGCGTTTTGTAGCCGTAAACGGGGTCGCCGACCACCGGATGCCCGAGATATTTTGTATGCACCCTTATCTGGTGCGTTCTGCCCGTTTCGAGCGAAAACTCCATAAGCGTGTAGTCTTTATACCGTCTGATAACCTTATAATGCGTTACGGCGCGCCTGCCGTCCGGTTTAACCGCCATCATCGTGCGGTTTTTGTCGCTTCTGCCGATAAAAGTATCGATAACGCCGTCGTTTTCCTTAACGACGCCCTCGACGAGCGCAAGATAAATTCTGTGGCAGGTTTTGTTTTTGATCTGCTCCGAAAGCGAAACGTGCGCCGCGTCGTTTTTAGCCACGACGAGCAAACCCGAGGTGTCCTTATCGATGCGATGGACGATTCCGGGACGGATTACGCCGTTGATTCCGCTAAGCGAATCGAGGTGATACAAAAGGGCGTTTACGAGCGTGGAGCCGTGAACGCCGTTGCCCGCATGGACGGTCATGCCCTGCGGCTTGTTTATTATCGCGATATCTTCGTCCTGATAAATTATGTCGAGCGGAATGTTCTCCGCTTCGAGGTCGAGTTTCACCGGATCGGGCAGAACGACGGTTATTTCGTCGCCCTCTTTGAGCGTTTTGCCCGCTTTTTCAACCTTGCCGTTCACCGTGACGTTTTTATCTTCGATGAGTTTTTTAATCGCCGAACGCGTTTTGTCGAGTTTTTCCGAAAGGTAAACGTCCAGCCGCTCCGATTTTTCGGCGATTACGGTTTTAGTTTCCATTTTCCGTATCCGTTCCGTTCGTTATCGGGGCTTCGTCCGCCTTTTCGATACCGGACGTTTCAATGTCCGCCGCGCCGACGTCGCCCGCGCCGAAATCTTCCGTCGTGTCAAAGTCTCCCGTCGTATCGAAGTCATACTCCGCGAGGTTTTCGGAAACGACCTTTTTCGCCTCGGCTATTTTCTCTTCGTTTTCGGCTTGTCTGCGTTCCAACTGTTCACGGCGTTTTTTCGTCATGAAAAGCGCGTCCTTGCTGATGAACAGAATGTCGATTATGAGCATAATCGCGCCGACGACGAGCGAAATGTCCGCAACGTTGAAAATATAGGGGAAAATCTCGCCGTTACCGAAATCGATTATGACGTGAATCATATCCCTGACGTAACCGCCGTCGGTGAAAAGACGGTCGATAAAATTACCGATCGCACCGGAAATTATGAATGCGATAGCGGTGTTGAGCCACTTTCCGCGATTTTTAGAGAGGAACAGATAAACGGTTATCCCCGCGAGGATAATCACCGTGGCGATGATAAATACGAGCCTTCCGTTGTTTAAAAAACTGAAAATGCCCATCATTCCGTTGTTGTTTTCGCAGTATTCTATTTCCAGAAATCCGTCGATCAACTTCTTCACGAGGACTTTTTCGTTACCCAAAGTCCCCGGCGTTACGCCCGAAGCCGCGGCAACCGCGACCTTAGTGACCTGATCGAGAATAAGAACGAGTATCGCTATGACCGCGTACCACATAAAAATCTCCTTTTTGCAGAGCGTAAAATTCGTCAGACGCTTTCGCCGCGCCTTACCCTGTCGAGCATGCCCGATTTGAGCGCGTAAAGTTCGTCCGATAAATCGACTTTGTAAACGTGCGGCTGATCGAGACGTTTATATTCGTCCCAGAACGAATCCATTTCTTCCGCAGCGTATTTTCTGATATCCTTCAGAGCCGGCAAATCATAAACGAGTTTTCCGCCCTCGATTATCTGCACCGGCAGTTCGCGCACGGTGTAATTTTCAAAGGTAATCTTCTTCCAGCGTTCTATCGGGTGATAGAGAGTTAGCGGCTTGGAAAAATCGATTTTCTCGCCGCGGAGCGCGATGAGGTCGGCTTCCGCCTTGCCGGTGGCTTTGTCGTAAATTCTGTAAAACGTTTTGAAACCGGGGTTCGTGATCTTCTCGGTGTTGTCCGAAACTTTGATTTTCGGCACGATTTTGCCGTTTTCTTCCACGCCCGCAAGTTTATAAACCCCGCCGAGCGACGGCATATCCTCGCTCGTGATGAGTTTTGTGCCGATGCCCCAACTGTTTATCTTTGCGCCCTGAAGTTTAAGGCTCTGCACGAGTTTTTCGTCCAGATCGCCCGATGCGCAGATTATCGTATCCGGATAACCGGCTGCGTCGAGCATTTCTCTCGCGCGCTTGGTGAGATAGGCAAGGTCGCCCGAGTCTATTCTTATTCCGAGCGGCTTTTTGCCCTTCGCTTTGAGTTCGTCGAAAACCTTTATCGCGTTCGGAATTCCGCTTTTTAACGTGTCGTAAGTGTCCACGAGCAGAAGAGTTGCGTCCGGATAAATTTCGGCGTAAGCCCTGAACGCTTCCAGTTCGCTCGGGAAATTCATAACCCAACTGTGCGCGTGAGTGCCGGAAACGGGAACCGAGAACATTTTGCCCGCGAGGACGTTCGACGTGGAATTACACCCGCCGATTATCGCGGCGCGCGCGCCGTAAATGCCCGCGTCCGGCCCTTGCGCTCTTCTTAAGCCGAATTCCATAACGTTGTCGCCTTTGGCGGCGTTGCACACTTTTGCCGACTTCGTGGCGATGAGCGTCTGATGGTTTATTATGTTTAAAATAGCCGTTTCCACGAGTTGAGCCTCGATTACGGGCGCTTTCACGGTGAGTATCGGTTCGCCGGGGAACACCATCGTTCCTTCGGGAACGGAATACACGTCGCCGGTGAATTTCAGGTTTTTAAGGTAACCGAGAAAGCCCTCGTCGAACAGGTTAAGCCCGCGAAGATAAGCGATTTCCTCTTCGCCGAAAGAAAGACCGAGGATATAATCCACGGCTTGTTCCAGCCCTGCGGCGATGGAATAGGTGATGAGTTCTTTTCTGCGGAAGAACACGTCGAACACGGCGATCTCGTCCGTTTTGCCTTTGAGGTAATACCCGTTCATCATCGTGAGTTCGTAAAGATCCGTGAGAAGGGTTAAATTTCTTTTTTCCATAGTTCTCCGAATAATCAGCATTACCTGCGCCCGCGCGGAAATTTTCCGCGCGGGCGCACGATCAACGCAAAATTTTAATCAGTTTTTTTGTCTTTTTTGTCCAGAATGTCTTCCGAGGGGTGCTTGAAAGTTATTTCCGGAGCGGCTTCTTCCTTTGCCTTTTCCTCGGCGTCTTTTTCGGCTTTTTGCTCGTAAAACGACTTATAGCCGGGCTTTTCGTCCGTGCGTTCCACAATCATGCTCTTGGATTTAAGCAAAATAAGAATCGCAAGCCCGACGAGCAGAAGAGCGAAATCTATGAGCAGTATTCCATACCACTTCACTTCGAGCGCAACGAACAAAAGCGTAAGCCCCACGCAGAACAGAATATATCCCGTAGCCGTTTCGTAGCCGCCTTTGACGACGAGTCCGTAAACGAAGAACACTATTCCCAGCCCCGCCGAAAGAATCATAAAGCCGAGCAGGAATTCGTTCACGGCGAAAACGCCCGTCATGGCGAGAATAAATCCCACCACGGAAAGAATGATCATGGCGACAGCCGCCACAACGCCCCACACGAGCAGATTTGTTTTTTTGTTGTTGCTCATTGTTTTTCTCCTTCTATATATTCTTCCCGTTTTTCTTCGGGATTATCGTTTTCTTTGTCTATTTTTTCGTCAGACTTTTCATCGGTTTTTTCGCCGGTTTTTTCGTCGGCAGGCGTTTCCGTTTGCATTTCGGTCGTTTCGGCGTTCGCGTTTTTCTCTTTTACGGCTTTTCTTGCCGCAAACTTCGCTTTTATTTTGTCGACGAATTGTACTTTTATCTTTCCGTCGCGGCGGAGCGTGTCCACGATCAACAGAATTCCGCCCAGAACGAGAATTATCGAAAACAACGTCATCGCAGGTATCGACGTTTCCTTGCCGAAAAGCGGCAGGTTATATTCCGACAACCTGAGCGGCTCCAGAACGCCGCGGATTATACCGTAACCGACGAAATAACCGCCGGTGGCATAGCCGTAAGTGTTGGTGCGCGCCTTCCAGAACGTTATATAAAGAACAAGGAAAAGCAGGAAATTGAGCGTTCCTTCGTAAAAGAACAGAGCCTGATGCCATTCGTAATTCGTCGGAGTGCCTATCTGCACGCCGAACGGAAAGAACTGCCAGGCGGGGTCGGTTATTTTCTGCCCGTAAACTTCCTGATTGAAGAAGTTGCCCCATCTTCCCGCCATCTGCCCGAGCGGAACGACTACCGCGGCGAGGTCGAAAACCTTCAGAACGGAAATCTTTTTGATTTTGCACACCACGAAAATCGCGAGCGCGCCGGCGGCGAGTCCGCCGTAAATCGCCAGCCCGCCGTTGCGGATATCGATAATCGCAAGGAAGGGGTTTTCGGCGTTGATGAACGTTTTTATGTCGAAAATAACGTACCAGAGCCTTGCCCCGACGATGCAACTCGGAACGATCGCTATCATTAAATCCAGAATAAGATCGGGATTTTCGCCCTTGCGTTTGAACATGGGCGCGGCGATAAGACAGCAGAGAATCATCCCCGTGACGATGCAGATAGCGTAATAATATATCGAAAAATTACCTATCTGTATATGATTCGTATGGAATTTACCGTTGAAGATAAATCCGTCCGTATTAAGCAAATTCTGTAGCATTTTGTTTTCCTTTCCGAGCCGGGAGTTGTTAAAACGCGGCGAGCGGACAAGATAATAATGATAATCAAGATAATAATAATATTATTATGCGCACATTATTATACGTATATCATTATAATACATTTCGCCCGAAGTTGCAACCTTTTTCGCGTTATTTACCTTTCGGCTGGGTACGATTGCCGTCATTATAACAAACCGAGCGCGTAAACCGCCTCGTAAACGCCGTCGAGATCGGAAGAAGTGACGTATTTCGCGAGTTTTTTAACGCATTCGGGCGCGTGAGCCATCGCCACGCCGCACTCCACAGCCTTAAACATCGCGAGGTCGTTTTCGCTGTCGCCGAAACAATAGGTGTTTTCGCGCTTCACTCCGAGATAATCGCAGACTTTTTTTATCATCACGTCCTTGCCGTGGTCTTTGTTCATGCACTCGATATAATGATCGAGTTCGACGACGAAAAAGTCCTTTTTAAGATACTCGATAACTTCGGGGTCTATCGGATAAAACCCGCCGTCCGCCTTATCGAATTTTATCGTGGAAAACTTCGACAGCGGGTAATTTTCCACGTCGCGGAGAAATTCCATATCGTCCTTTTCCTCGCCGAGATAGCGCGGGAGCGTTCCGCGGTACTTATAAAATCCTTTCACGCCCTCAAAAACGGTCCGCCGCAGGTATTTTTCGGGCATATTAAGCAAATAATCTATTTGTTCCCTCGAAAAGTCGCGGCGATAGATTGTCTTTCCGTCGATTTCCGCTTCGCATCCGCCGAAAGTGAGCGCGTCGAACGGCACGTCCTTTATCAGATTGAAATCGGTGTTGCCGCGGCTTCTGCCGGAAGCATAAACGAGAATATAGCCTTTTTCGTGAAGTTTTTTAAGCGTTTCCAGCGTTTTGTCGCCGTATTTGCCGAACCACAAAGTTCCGTCGAAATCAAAAAACAACGCTTTTTTATCGTTTGAATCTTTCATGGCTATATAATAATGTTTTAGTTCGTCCGTGTCAACCGTTTTTCTTTGCACAGCGAAACTTTGTTAAAATCGTTATATAATATCATCGCCAAAATTTTCACCAAATCTTAACACAAAAGGTATTGACAAACGGAAGGAACAGTGTTATACTGTTAGCAGTTGAAAGGTTAGAGTGCTAACAGATAAAAGCAAAGAGTGCTAAAACCCTGAGACAAATAATTCAGATTACATAGGGATTTCATTCATCATCCCTAAAGGAGATTATATTATGAAAAATTATTTAATAAGAAGGAATAACGAAAACAACAATCTGGACTTTTTTGACGACGCATTCAACAGTTTCTTTAAACCTATGTTTTACGAGGAAAAGTTCAACACGATGAAAACGGATATAAAAGAAACCGAAAACAGTTACGTAATGGACGTGGAAATCCCCGGGTTCGATAAAAAGGACGTGAACGTTTCGCTTAAGGACGGCTACCTCACGATAACCGCCGAAAAAACCGAAACCGACGAGGATAAAAAGCATAACTACATCAGAAGAGAACGTTCTTCTTCCCTTTCGAGAAGTTATTACGTGGGCGACGTTTCCAACGAATCCGTCAAGGCTAAGTATGAAAACGGTATTCTTTCCATCGAGATTCCCAAGGAAGAACCCAAGAAAGAACTTACCCACAACGTCGAAATTCAATAATTTTTCGGCTCGCGCCGCTTCCGGAATTTTCCGGGAGCGGTTTTTTTATGCCAGCCAAGAATAAAACGACCCTTGCCAAAACGCCGCAATTTCCGCGCTTTTTGTCAAATTCTCGCTTGAAGTACGGCAAGTACATCTGCGTTCGCCTTTGCCAAAAATCATCGGAAATATCGGCGTTTTGGTCGATAGCCGAGAAGAACCCCCGATAAACCCGATTTTCAGGCGTGCCTCACGCTTAATTCATTGTTCTTTCCGCGGCTTATATTTGTATATTAACCCGCGGAAACGCCTCGACTTAATCGCAAGGCACGCCTGAAAATTTGCGGTAT
>JALETB010000065.1 GCA_022781715.1 Clostridiales bacterium
ACTTAATAAAAAATAGCCCTATAAGCCGATTAACGGCAAAAAAAGAAGGTTATCGCATAAAACGCGATAACCTTTTTAATTTGTTTTTTCGGTTTAAAATCAATCAATAAAGTTTGATTTTTTCTTCCACGTAAGCGGCAAGTTCCTTAACGGGAATACGAATCTGTTCCATTGTATCTCTGTCGCGGACGGTTACGGTGTCGTTTTCGAGCGTGTCGAAGTCGATTGTCACGCAGAACGGCGTGCCGATTTCGTCCTGACGGCGATATCTCTTGCCGATAGAACCCGCGTCGTCGTAAGTACACATAAAGTGACGGGAAAGTTCGTGATAAATCTCTTTCGCCTTGCCGCCGAGTTCCTTTTTCTGGAGCGGCAACACCGCCACTTTATAAGCCGCGAGAGCAGGGTGGAAGTGCATGACGACTCTCGTTTCGCCGTCGTCGAGTTTTTCTTCGTCGTAGGCTTCGGATAAAACGGCGAGCATAAGTCTGTCCGCGCCGATAGAATATTCCACGACGAACGGAATATATTTTTCGCCCGTGATCGGGTCTACGTAAAGCATGCTCTTGCCCGAGTATTCCTGATGGCGGGAAAGGTCGTAATTCGTTCTGTTGTGAATTCCGTTGAGTTCCGACCAGCCTATGGGGAAGAGATATTGAATATCGCAGGCGCATTTTGCGTAATGCGCGAGTTTTTCGTGATCTTTAAATCTTAAGTGTTCGGGCGCGAAGTTGAGCGAAACAAGGAAGTCGAACGCCGCTTTTTTGAATTTTTCGTAGTATTCGATATCCGTGCCTTCCTTGCAGAACCACTGATGTTCCATCTGCTCGAACTCTATCGTTCTGAAAATGAAGTTGCCGGGGGTGATTTCGTTTCTGAACGCCTTGCCTATCTGCGCGATTCCGAACGGAACTTTCGCTCTCGTGGAACGTTGAACGTTCTGGAAGTTGACGAATTCGCCCTGCGCCGTTTCGGGACGGAGATAAATTTTATTCTGACTGTCCTCGGTAACGCCTCTCGAAGTTTCAAACATAAGGTTGAAGTTTCTTATCGGCGTCCAGTTGAACTTGCCGCAAACGGGGCATTTTATCTGATGTTCGTCGATATACGCCTGCATTTCGTCCTGAGTCATCGCGTCCACGTCCACCGCGCCTTTGGAGTAGTTTTCGATAAGGTTATCCGCGCGCTGACGGTTTCTGCATTCCTTGCAGTCCATTTTCGGATCGGAGAAACTCGCGGTATGCCCCGATGCCTCCCACACTCTGCTGTTCATAAGAATAGCCGCGTCCACGCCGAACGAGTTTTCGCTCTCCTGAACGAACTTTTTCCACCAGGCGCGTTTGATGTTGTTCTTTATTTCCACGCCTACAGGGCCGTAATCCCACGTGTTGCCCATTCCGCCGTAAATATCGCTGCCGGGGAAAATTATCCCTCTCGATTTGCAAAGATTGACGAGTTTTTCCATCGTAACGGCTCTTTTTTCTTCCATAAGTTTACCTCTTTAACCTCTTTAACGCGCGGAACGACAAAAATCCGTCCGCTTAAATACTCACTTATTTTATGCCATACGGGGCTTAAAGTCAAGCGGTTTGAGGGAAATTGGGCGAAAAGAATATAATTGACGAAAAACCGTGCCGAAACCCGTTAAAAACGCTTTTAAAATTCGGGATATTGTGTTAAAATATATGAAACAAAGACTTCGGAACGCGTATTTCCGAAGCCGACGGAGAAAGAAAATGGAAGCGAAAAACTTTATCGAAGAAATCATCAACGGTGAACTCGAAAGCGGCAAAGTCACGACGGTGCATACGAGATTCCCGCCCGAGCCGAACGGTTACCTGCATATAGGTCACGCAAAATCTCTTTGCCTGAACTTCGGCACGGCTCAGAAGTATAACGGACTTTGCAATCTGTTTTTCGACGACACGAACCCTTCCAAGGAGAAAACCGAATACGTCGAGGCGATTAAAGCCGACATCGAATGGCTCGGCTTCAAATGGTACGAAATTCATTACGCATCCGACTTTTTCGACGTCATTTACGAAAAGGCGGTTAAACTCATCAAGGACGGAAAGGCTTTCGTGTGCGATCTTTCCGCCGAAGAAATAAGCAAAACGCGCGGCACGCTCACCGAACCCGGCATAGAAAGCCCTTACAGAAACAGGACTATCGAAGAAAACCTCGAACTTTTCGAAGGGATGAGAGCGGGCAGGTTTGCCGACGGCGAAAAGGTTTTAAGAGCGAAGATAGACATGGCTTCGCCTAACATCAATATGCGCGACCCCGTTATTTACAGGGTTTTAAGAGCCACTCACCACAGAACGGGCGACAAATGGTGCATTTATCCGATGTACGATTTCGCGCACCCGATCTGCGACTCGATGCAGGGCGTAACTCATTCGCTTTGCACGCTCGAATTCGAGGATCATCGTCCGCTTTATAACTGGGTTGTGGAAAACACGGGCGTGGAACACAAGCCGCGCCAGATAGAATTCGCAAGGCTCAACATAACGAATACCGTCATGAGCAAGCGTTATCTCAAAAAACTCGTCGAGGACCATGCGGTTACGGGCTGGGACGACCCGAGAATGCCCACCCTCACCGGACTTCGCGCAAGGGGAGTTCCCGCCGAGGCGTTGAAAAATTTCTGCGAAGCGATAGGCGTTTGTAAGGCGAATTCCGAGATAGAAGTTACTTATTTCGAGCATTTCATCAGAGATTATCTCAATCTTCACGCCGAAAGGGCGATGGCTGTGTTTGAGCCGATTAAGGTTACGATAACCAACTTCCCCGAAAACAGCGAGCAGGAAGACTTCGAGATCAACCCCAACGACGAAACCGCCGGAACGAGAAAGATCACCGTTTCCAAGCATATTTACATCGATTCCGAAGATTTCGCGCTCGTTCCGCCGCCGAAGTATTTCCGCCTCAAAAAGGACGGCTACGTAAGGCTTAAAAACGCGTATATTATCAAGTGCGACGACGTAAAATTAAGAGAGGACGGAAGCGTTGAAGAACTTTTCTGTTCTTACGTTCCGGAGTCGAGAAGCGGTAACGACACGAGCGGAATAAAGGTGAAAGGCGTTATTCACTGGGTAGACGCGGACACGGCGGTCGACTGCGAGATAAGAAAATACGATTATCTGCTTAAAGACGCCGCATATCCGGGACAGGATTTCTCCGAGAGAATGAATTACGACAGCGTTCACGTTTTCCGCGGAAAAGCCGAACCGTACCTTGCTGAAGTGAAGGACGGAACAACGTTCCAACTTATGAGAAAGGGTTATTACAAGAAGATAACCGAGGGCGGAAAACTCGTCTTGTCGGAAGTCGTTTCGCTTAAAGACGGTTACAAACCGCAGAAATAAGCCCGAAAGAGCGGGCGAAAACCCTGAAAATCGCATAAATCAGAACGATTCGATGGAAAAAATCGATAAAATTCCGAAATTGTATTGACAACCACGGAATAATCTATTATAATAAGCATAGGGATTCCATTCGTCATCACTAACTATTTTTGCGGCGATAAACCGATTTATGCAGCGTTAAACGCCGCTCGTAGTACGGCAAGTACAACTTCGGGCGTTTGCCTTGCCTAAACGAGCCGCAATGCGGTCGGTTTCTCATCCGCAAAAATGCTTCGCACCGAAAAGACGCCTTTTCGGTAATTAGTTATGACGAATGGAATCCCTAAGAATTAAGATGGGGTCGGTGTTATGTATTTTATAGTCGACGGACTTTTGATAGGAATATTCTTTCTCGTGCTGTGGTCGA
>JALETB010000075.1 GCA_022781715.1 Clostridiales bacterium
TAATCTCTGAAGTATAAGTCCCTTGTATACACTTTTTCAATCACGTCTTTCAGATCGTCAGTATAGCGGTTGGCGATAATTACGTCGGAGCACTTTTTAAACTCCGTCAAATCTTTCGTAACCCGGCTGTTAAAGAAAGTATCTTCTTTCATTGTTGGCTCGTAAACCAGCACTTCCACGCCTTTTGCCTTAATACGTTTCATAACGCCCTGAATAGACGACTGACGGAAATTATCGCTGTTTGCCTTCATTGTAAGGCGATAAATTCCCACCACTTTCGGCTTACGCTTTAATATCTGCTCCGCAATAAAGTCTTTTCTTGTTGTGTTCGCTTCCACTATTGCAGAAATCAGATTTTGCGGTACGTTGTCATAATTTGCACGGAGTTGTTTCGTGTCTTTCGGTAAGCAATATCCGCCGTAGCCGAACGAAGGGTTGTTATAATAATTTCCAATCCTCGGGTCGAGCGAAACTCCTGCAATGATCGACTTCGTGTCCAGCCCCTTCAATTCGGCATAGGTATCAAGTTCGTTGAAATACGCAACGCGCAAAGCAAGGTATGTATTCGCAAATAGTTTTATAGCCTCCGCTTCGGTAAGGTTAGGGAACAACACGTCGATATTCTGCTTCATCGCGCCCTCTTGCAGCAATTTCGCAAATATTTCGGCTTTCCGCTTCATTGCTTCGTCGTTTTTCGGAATACCGACAACGATACGACTCGGGTATAAATTATCATAGAGGGCGTGACCTTCGCGCAAAAATTCGGGGCTGAAAATAATATTTGTCGTGTTGTATTTCTTGCGAACGCTTTCGGTATAACCGACGGGAATGGTCGATTTTATCACCATTACCGCGTTTTTGTTTACACGAATAACCTGTTCTATTACACTTTCCACAGCGGAAGTATCGAAGTGGTTTTTTTCGGGGTCGTAATTCGTGGGGGTGGCAATGATTACATAATCCGCAGTTCTATATGCCGAATCGCCGTCGAGCGTAGCCGAAAAACGCAGAGGTTTTGCCGAAAGGTATTCTTCGATTTCTTTATCGATGATCGGCGATTTTTTGTTGTTCAAAAGTTCTACCTTTTCGGGAATTATGTCTACGGCGATAACATCGTTATGCTGAGCCAGAAGCACCGCCAACGAAAGCCCCACATATCCCGTTCCCGCTACAGCTATTTTCATTTTTTCATTCCTTTTTCATATTTTTTCTTTTTCCAAATGCCAAACCACATATTCCAACACGCAAGCCAAAATGCTACAATTGCCGGCTTTTCGTCGCAATAATGAAACAAATCATAATGACTTTTCAATTTTTTGCTTAATTTATCGTGCGAAATCGATTTTTTCCGTATCCTGTATTTTGCAAGGTTTTCAGGCAGCAGATAACAACTCTCTTTTTTGCATAGTTTCAATAAAATTGCATAGTCGTTATTTTTCTTTATGTCTTTAATTTGTATCAACCCGAATGTTTTCGCGCTATACATAAACGTAAGACACCCGGGATATCCGTAATGATACATTTTTCGCTTCGTTACAACTTTCGGTCCGGAAACCAGAATATTCAGCGGCATAGATTCTTCGTCTATCTTCTCGTATTGATGATATGCAAAGGAATAGTTGTTTCTTTGCATAAACTCAATCATTCTTTCAAGTTTTTCGGGAAACCACAGATCATCAGAATCCAGAAACGCAATCCATTCTCCGCGCGCCTCTCTCATTGCCCTATTTCTCGTAAGAGCAGCCCCGCAATTATTTTCGTTCTTGAAGTACTTGATTCTGTCATCTGACAAAAACGGTTGCACAATTTCATCGGTATTATCTGTCGAACAATCATCAACAATCAATAATTCCCATTTTTGATAAGTCTGTGCTAAAACCGATTGTATCGATTCGCCGATAAACCGAGCCGTATTCCACGACGGCATTATGATTGAAACTAATCCCTCTGTCATAATAAACTTCGCTCCTCTTTCGGATTCTGTCAGTCCTTTGCCGATTGTTCGGCAGCGGCTGCTTTGCTTTCAACTGCCGGCGTTTCATTTTCAGGCTCAATATAATCGCCTTTATACTCTTTTCCGAGTACGGCAAATACCGTCATAAACATCGTCCCGATATCCCGCCAAAACCCGAACTTCTCAATCGCTTTCAGATTGTAATACATCTTGGCGGGCAATATCTTTTCGGCGTAAACCCGATCGGCGTCTTCTGCTCCGCTTAAAAGTTCAGCCTCGTCCTTATAGTAAATGCTCGCAAGGCTTGTAACCCCCGCGGGCAATAAAAGCGTCGATATCATTTCCGGCGCGTACTTTGCAACATATTCCGGCACTTCGGGGCGCGTTCCCACAAAACTCATGTTTCCGCTGAGTACATCCAACAACTGCGGCAATTCGTCCAGCCGCAGCCCTCTGATCTTCCTGCCGACTTTTGTGACGCGACTGTCGTTTTCAATCGTCACAGCCGTACCGATTTTATCCGCATTGCTGACCATCGTGCGGAACTTGTGTATTTTGAAACGTTTTCCGTATTGCGTAACCCGTTCCTGCCGATAAAAAACAGAACCTTTGCTGTCGATTTTTATTGCAATCGCAAGAATAAAAAACAGCGGCGATAATAAAACCAGCATAAGCGCCGAAGCGAAGATATCGAAAACGCGCTTCCAGAACAACGAAAAATTCTTTTTGCGCAAAATATCGTAATATCTTCGAACTTCGTCCGTCTGCATTTCAGGCGGCAACTTCTCCCATTTGCAAATCAGCATCAGAGATACTCCCGCAGAATATTCACAAAATTATCGATTACATATTGCACCTGTTCGTCAGTCAGACAAGTGTGCAAGGGCAACGTAATTTCGTGCGCGAAATGGTTGTAAGCATTCGGGTAATCTTTAATATCGAATCCGAGCTCCTTATATGCCGTGTGCATAGGAAGCGGCTTATAATGCACGTTGCAGGCAATATCGCGTTCCGCCATTTTTGTAATAATTTCGCCGCGTTGTCCGTACGTAATGCCCGGTATTTCCGTAATATACAAATGCCCCGAAGATTCGTGTTCGCTTGTATAATGCGGCAACGTTTTTACGCCGAGCGGCTTTAGCGCGCCATCATAGCGCGCGATAATTTCCCTGCGACGTTTTAGCATTTCGGGATAACGTTCGAATTGTTTTAACCCGATCGCCGCAACGACGTCCGTCATATTGCATTTATACCAGGTGCCCACAATATCATACTCCCATGCGCCGAGTTTTGTCTTGGCGAGAGCGTCTTTCGACTGACCGTGAAGGCTCAGAAGCTGAAGTTTATGATAAATGTCTTCATCGCTGATCCCGTCAATCGTTCTCCAGGTAAGCGCACCGCCTTCCGCCGTTGTAAAATTCTTTACGGCGTGAAAACTGAAACTCGAAAAATCGGCTATCGAACCGACCATTTTTCCGTGCCATTTTGCACCGAATGCATGTGCGGTGTCCGCACAAACGGCAATTCTGCCGATTGCTTTCTGAATCTCGTTTGACGGTTTGAATAAAGACTTCTTTTTCTCTACGATCTCAAAAATCCGGTCGTAATCGCAAGGCACGCCGCCGAGATCGACAGGGATAATCGCTTTCGTTTTATCCGTAATCGCCTTTTCAAGCGCGTCGTAATCCATTTCAAGACTGTCCGCTTGCGAATCGATAAGTTTCAACGTCGCGCCGACGTGGCAAACGACGGAAGCCGAAGCCGTGTAGGTATACGCGGGAACGATTACTTCATCGCCTGCTCCGATACCGAGAATATGTAACGCCATTTCAGCGCAAGCCGTCTGCGAATTCAGACATACGCATTTATTCACGCCGATCCATTCGGCAATTTCTTTTTCCAGTCGCTTCGTTCTCGGACCGGTTGTAATCCAACCGGAACGTAAAGCCTCCGCAACCTCGTTAATTTCAAGCTCGGATATATCCGGAGGGGAAAAAGGTACTCTCATTTATAAAAACTCCTTTTGCAACCAATCCTCAAAAGAATAAAACAATAACCGATTCCTTCACGTGCTTTCTTTGTTGTGAAAGTTCGATCTTTTGAGTTTATACGCTCAAACGCACAACTCCTTTTATGTAAACAAAAAGGAACCGCGGGGTTGATCGCGATTCCCACTGGCGGAAGTTAAGGGATTCGAACCCCTGTGCCTTTTGGGCAAACGGTTTTCAAGACCGCCTCGTTATGACCGCTTCGATAAACTTCCGTTTATAAAATGTAAACCCGATAAACGAATTTACCTTTATAAGTATAACCTAAATAAAAATAAAAATCAATCGTTTTTAGTCTGTTTTTTGCCATTTCGAATAATTTCGGCAACAACGATTTTTAACCTTGCCTTCAATTCGTCAATAGTTCCGTCGTTTTTAACAACGATAATTTTACCGTTTTCTTCGATATTATCGTAATCGATTTGTGCCGCAACGACCCTTTTAACGTCCTCCGCACTCTTTCCGTCGCGGCTCACCGTTTTTAAAATACGGCATTCGACATTTTTTTTGATAATAACGACATAGTCAAAAAGCCTGTCAAACCCGCCCTCGAACAGAACGGGAACTTCGGCAAAAACAATCTCTTCGTTTTGCCGCTCCTCCATATTTTTCATAAGAACGTCCATAACGACAGGATGCGTGAAATCGTTAAGTTTTTTTAATTCGTTTTTATCTTCGAAAACCTTGTCCGACAGCGATTTTTTATCGAGAAACTTTTTCCCGTCGCATACGATCGGCTCAACCCCCATATGCTCTGATATTTTCTCGACAAAACCCTCGTCGGAAAGCAACTCGTGATAAATTCCGTCCGCCGATTCACATTTGTAGCCGAACCCCCTCAAAATTGAGGCGGCTGTCGATTTTCCGCTTCCTATTCCGCCCGTGATAGCAACTTTAATCATTATTTCGCGTCGAACCACCTTTCGCCGCACTCTGTTTCCACCGTCAAAGGAACGGAAAGCGTCACTGCGGTCTGCATTTCGTTTTTTAATATCTCAAGGACCTCGTCCACCTCGTCCGGATGAGCGTCGACGATGAGTTCGTCGTGTACCTGTAAAATGAGTTTGGACTTCAATCCGAGTTCTTTGAACTTATTATAAACTTTGAGCATTGCGATTTTTATGATATCCGCGGCTGTTCCCTGAAGAGGCATGTTCATTGCCGCCCTTTCGCCGAACGAGCGAAGATTGAAATTAGGCGAATTGATTTCGCGGATATAACGCTTCCTTCCGAGCAGCGTTTTTACGTAGCCGTTTTTCCTTGCAAATTCGACGTTTCCGTCCATATATTCTTTAACGCTCGGATACATCTCGAAGTATTTCTGAATATACTCGCCTGCTCTTTTTGGCGAAATTTTCAGTTGTTCCGCCAGACCATAGTCGGAAATACCGTAAATAATTCCGAAATTAACCGCTTTCGCACTCTGACGCATCTCCTTTGTCACTTCCCCAAGCGGCACGCCGAAAACTTGCGACGCCGTGAGCGCATGAATATCTCCGCCGCTCGTAAACGTATCGATAAGTGGTTTGCATCCGCTGAAATGAGCCAGAAGCCGCAATTCGATCTGCGAATAATCCGCGCCGGCAATTTTTCCGCCATCGAAAGAAGAAATGAACAGTTTTCTGATTTCTTTTCCTTCCTTATCTCTAACCGGAATATTCTGCAGATTCGGTTCTTTTGACGAGAGTCTGCCGGTGGAAGTCAGGGTCTGATTGAAACAGGTGTGGACCAGTCCCGTTTTTTTATCGATCAAAGGCTCGAAGCCCTTTACGTATGTTGAATAAAGTTTCTGAATTCTGCGGTACTCTAAAATTGCGGGAATTATAGGATGTTCGTCTTTCATCTCTTCGAGAATGTCGGCACTCGTGGAATAACCTGTTTTCGTCTTGTTTCTCTTTTTAGATTTTAAGCCGAGTTTTTCAAAAAGAATAACGCCGAGTTGCTTCGTGCTGTTAACGTTAAAATTCTCACCAGCACAACTGATGATTTTATCGTTAAGAGCATTTATTCTCTTTTCAAAATCGCTGCTCATTTCGGAAAGAGTTTTTCTGTCTATCTTGAATCCGGCCTGTTCCATATCGAACAAAACGTCATTCAACGGAAGTTCTAAGTCCTCGTATAAGTCGATTAACTGCTCTTTTTTAAGTTTATCACTCATAATCTGAGCAAGAGCGAAAAGCGATGTTGCAAGACGTTTTTCATCAAGTCCGTATTCTTTTATAACGTCGGAAAGACTGTCGTCCTTACCGCTGAAATCGGCGAGATACTTTTGAATCGAAACATCGTCAACGCACGCGTTGAATTCAACCCCGAACCCGACAAGCGCGGTTTTAAACGCTTTTTTGGACCACAGAATCACTCTTCTTTTGCTATCGGCAAAAAGAGGCTTGATAAGCGAGATGCAATTTTCAAAAGACATTCCTTCGTCGAAAAAGTTCTCGGGGATTTTCATAATATATTCGTCGACGCCGTCGGAAACGCTGAAAATTTTTTCAAACACAACCGACAAAGGCTCCCCGACGGAGAAGTCCGGAAGTTTATCGTTGTTTTTCAGATAGATTGTCCTGCCTTCGCTTACGATTTTTTTATCCTCGGCCTTGTCCGAAATTTTATCGGATGTGAACAATCCGTCTTTTTTTATTAGATTTTTAAAGTCGAGTTCTGAAAAAAGATCTTTTACATTCATAGAAAACGGAAAATCGAATTTCAGTTCGTCGAGCGTCAAAGGAATTTCGATCGAGGTATCTATCGTTGCTAAGGTTTTTGAAAGAAATGCGATATCTTTTGAGGTTTCGATTCTCTCTTTAAGTTTTCCGGCGAGGCTGTCGGCGTTGGCATAGAGGTTTTCGAGAGAACCATAAGTTTTAACGAGGTTCAGCGCGGTTTTCTCCCCCACTCCGCTGACGCCCGGAATATTATCCGAACTGTCGCCCATAAGGCTCTTCAAGTCGATTATCTGCTTCGGAATCAAACCCGTTTTTTCGGTAAAATTATCGTTATCGTAAATTTCAATGTCCGAAATTCCTCTTTTAGTAAAATATACGCTCGTGTTTTCATTGACGAGTTGAAAACTATCCTTATCTCCGGTGACGATTATGGAATTAACCGGAAATTTTCTCGAAGAAGCACCGAGAATATCGTCCGCCTCGATTCCTGCACATTCGTAGCGGGATATCTTCATCTCGTCAAGCACGGTTTTCAAAAGTTCGACCTGCGGACGAAGATCTTCGGGCATCGGCTTTCTCGTTCCTTTGTAATCGGCATACATTTTATGTCTGAACGTAGGCTCTTTTCTGTCGAACGCAACGAGAATATATTCAGGTTTTACGTCGGAAATAAGTTTTACGAGCATGTTGACGAAAGCGTATACGGCATTCGTCGGTCGTCCGTCTTTGGAAGACAAAGGCGGCGTGGCATAGTATGCTCTGTTTATAAGGCTGTTTCCGTCGATAAGAATGAGATTATTCATAAAAAATTCCTTTTGAGGCGTTTAAATCGTTGATTTATTTCGTAAAATATGATATGATACATAAGCATTGTATCTGTAAACATATTATTGCACAAACGGTTCAAAAAATCAAGCGGAATGCAAAACTTGCAGATAAATGCAGAAATAAAGCAAGCGAAAAAGCGATTTTTAACGTTTGAACACAAAATGCCGCTGTGGTGGAATTGGCAGACGCGCGGGACTCAAAATCCCGTGGTAGCGATACCGTGTCGGTTCGACCCCGACCAGCGGCACCATATAAAAAGAACGGGATTTATTCTCGTTCTTTTTATATATTGTTGCTACAGAGGGGCGTACGCGGCGATTTATCGCCGTCGTTCGTCAATTTGCCGTTAAGGCAAATTTCTGCCGTCAATGACGAAGCATAAATATTGCTTGCAAGATATTTATGCTGAAGTTATTCATAAAGCGACCATTTTTGCAGAATGCAAAAATAAAAAAACGATAGTTTTGATGCGGAACGCATCCGGTCGCCGAATAGGGTATCCCGCTTTTGCGGGAAACGGCAGTCCCTGAAAGTTGCCGACCAGCGGCACCAGTAAAACAGGAAGTATTTCGGTACTTTCTGTTTTATTTTTTACTAAAATTTGAAGTTTAATGTTGTTTTTCGAATTTTGTTTTTATTTGATTTTATAAAAAACCCAACTTTTCCCCAACTTGTTTTAAATTTTGCATTTAAAAAAGTGTGATTTTAAAACTTACTGCAATTAGACGTGCATTTAATCTTGACAAGCGGGCGGCGCGCTGCCGCGCGCCGCCCGTCTTAAATGCACGCACGCATTTTTGACAAGAATTTTTATAAAAAGGCGGTGGCGGCAAGCCGCTACACCGCTCTTCCTTGCCCGGCACTTCGCGCTTTTTTATATTAAAAATTACTCTTGTAACGTCAAATACCCCCAGCGTTCCGCTGTGGGCATTTTTTGCTTTATTTCATTGTTCTTTTTCACGGGAAGTGACCCCGCTAACCTCTTCGAGGTGTCGCCACCCCCAATGGGGTTCATCTGCCATTAAGGGAAACAGTACGTAACACGTCCAAGGCAAGTAGAAACTCAACCCTCTGACACGAGCCTACCGACCATTATTTGAAGTCGGGAACAGTTCGGACAGAGCGACAAAACCGCACGCACGGGGTAATCTGAACGTAGTTCGGGCGATTACCCCTTTACCCTACGGGCTACCCGATTTTTCTTATGGTCTGTCGTTATATTATCCACTACGATACTTCGTATTGCCGCCGACAATCGAGTATCGTTCCGTACATTACGCAGTCATACACGAGAAACTTTTCGCCATACGGCACCTTATAACCGCACACGATATCTTCGTCGCAGAGTTCGAGCGTTATACTTCCGTCGATTCCGCGACTATAATATACTTTTTCGTCCGACTTTAATATGTACTTTACTATGTAATTCGAAATACCCTCTATTCCGTTTTGCTTCGTTATATCTTGAAAATCGTTTCTCCCGAAACGAACCGCGAAAAATGAATTTATGGTGCTTTTCTCGACTTTGCGGCTTATTTCGTTATAATATTTTGTCGGTTTCATAAAACCTTTCATTCTCCCCGCAGGGATATAAGCCACGCCGTGAAAATGTAGTCTGTTAGATTTTTTGCCGCGCTCGAATACGCCCATAACACGCCAACCGTGGTCGGTACATAATAAGGCGAATAACGGTATCGCTGTTCATCAGCGAAAACCCCGCTCTCGATATATTTTTGATATCATTCGCAAGGTTCTCCGTTAACGCGGCATAACTGTCTTCCACGATTTGTCTCGTCCTGTTTGTTGCTGTTCTGTTCGATACGAATAGATTTACCGATATCAGTAGACCGAACAGAAAAATGATTATTATTTCTATCAAATATTATTTCTATCAAAGCAAAAACGGTAACTAACGACAATTTCCTTTTTTTGCTCTTACTCCGTTCATAATTCCTCTCTAAAATATTCTGCCGACGCCAAGTTTGATTTTTAATTTAAATACCTGTTCAACCCTTCTTACGTCAGCAAATATTTCCTTATT
>JALETB010000101.1 GCA_022781715.1 Clostridiales bacterium
GTTCTCTCGCGGTGAGGCTTTCGTAACCTCTTTCTTCGATGAGATTCATCGCCGCGGTTATCATCTGATCTCTTGTAAATTTCGGTTTCGGTGGCATTGTTACCTCTGTGTTTTTCTGTTAAGCGTTCTTTCGCTTGGGGCTTTGCCCCAAGCGAAAGAGGATATCCTCTTGTTTGTTATATAACACTTGTTATTATTGTTTCTATTATCTCACGTTTAATCGGATTTGTCAATTATAATCCGTTAAAACCTGCGATTAATTATCTTTTTTGATATCTCCGTCGGTGCAGTGAACGGTGTAATCGCCCGTGTCGAGATCCCAAGCATAATTTTTATTAATCCTGTTCCATTGTTCTATCGTTCCGTTATAGTAAATATTTGTAAGGTTTCTACAACTAATAAAAGCGTACCGGCCGATAGAAATTACGCTGTTCGGTATTGTAATGCTTGTAAGTCCTATGCAACCACTAAATGCTCCATTGATGGAAGTCACGCTGTTTGGTATTGTAATGTTCGTAAGTCCGGAGCAACCGCTAAATGCGTTATTACCTATAGAAGTTACGCTGTCCGGCATTGTAATGTTCGTAAGTCCGGAGCAACCGCTAAACGCGTTATTACCGATAGAAGTTATGTTGTTTGGCATTGTAATGTTTACAAGCCCCGCACAATCGCTGAATGCGTTTTCACAGATATATTTTGCGCCACTCGCTATCGTAACGCTAAGTCCGGCGCAACCCTTAAAAGCACCCCCGCCGATTGAAGTTACGCTGCTCGGTATTGTAATACTTTTGATTCTGCTACAGCCCGAAAACGCGTTATTACCGATAGAAATTACACTGTTTGGTATTTTAACGCTCGTAAGGTCGATGCAACCCGCAAACGCACCGTTACCGATAGAAGTTGCGCTACTTGGAATTGTAATACTCATAATTCCGCCACAATTTTCAAATGCGGAATCGGCGATTGCTGTGACCGCGTAACCGTCTGGACTGACGGAGGGGATGACTATGTTTACGTCCGTGCAAACACCTCTCGATACGGTACAGGTCTTTTCATCCTCGTTTATTTTATACGATAAGCCAACGGATGGCTGTAGTTCTTCGCCTGTTATTTCGCTTGTCGATTCGGTATCGGTTATCGATTCGCTTGCCGAAGATACGCTCGTCGAATCGCTTTCCTTTTTTCCGCAAGCCGTAACCGCCGCGGCGGCTATGCATATGACAAGAGCGGCGACGATTGCGATTAAACCTTTTTTCATGTTCTTTATCTCCCTATATCATAATATATAGTATATCAAATTATATCATATTATTATGTTTTGTCAACTCCCTCAGGCGAAAAGGGTTTTTATCATTTCGCAGACCTTTTCCTTCATGACGGAATAATCGAGATAATCGTGCGTGTCGTAAACGTATTCGTGCGCGAAAGACTGAATGGAATTCATCGCCAGATGTACACCCTCTTTCAGCCCTTTCTTTTCAAAACCGAGTTCGCCGAGTTTTGCGTAAATTTTTTCGGTGATTACGTCCTGCAACGCCATAAATTCGTTTTTCACGTCCTCGTCGCTCACTTCGAGAGAGTGAAGCGTGTTGTGAAGATGAGCGTTTTCCTTGTGCGTTTTTATCGTCACGTCGATAAATTCAACGATAAGCGCGTCGATATCCAGCGGCAGTTTCATTCCGTCGATTATCTTGCCGAAAGGTTCGGTAACCTTATCGATATATATTTTGAGAACGTGGAGCAGAATATCGCGTTTGTCTTTGAAATAACTATATACTATTCCGGTGGAAACCCCCGCGCGCTTCGCAATCTCCTGCGTGTTCGCACTGTAATAGCCGATTTCGGCGAATAATTCGTAACTTGCGTCGATTATTTTCTGCTTTTTTTCGTTGGACCGCTCCTGTTGCGGCTGTCTTATCGTCTTTTCCATATATCCATTATATAATATTCCGAAAAAAAAAGCAAGAAAAATTTTATGAATATGAAAAAACATTCATATTTTTGCTTGACACCGGAATTCGCTCTTGCTATAATGAATGCGAAATTGAAGTTTTATTCATATTTCAAAAATAAACTAAGCCATAGTTTAGCCGCAGGCGATTGTGGTTTAATGCAATCGCCTGAGGCAAAGTGAAAAAGGAGAAAAGGTATGCCTATAGTTTTAGCGCCGACAAATCAGCAACTCAGAATAGTCCGGATAGCGGCGGACGATAAGTTGAAAAAACATCTCGAAAGTCTCGGGATAACGTTGGACGGCGAAATTACAGTTTTAAGTTCGAGCGGCGGAAGCGTTGTAGTTAAGGTAAAGGACGGACGCATCGCCCTCGACGGCAACCTTTCGACGAAAATTTTCGTCGCGTAAGATTAGTAATCAATCAGGTTGGATTTAAGGAGATATAAAATGGAGAAAACTCTTAATTTGTTTGAGGTCGGCGAACACGGAACGGTAAAGTCCGTAACCGGTGAAGGCAAAATCAAAAGACGTCTTTTCGATATGGGAATCACTCCCGGCGCGGACGTTCTTATGAGAAAGAAAGCGCCTTTGGGCGATCCCATCGAGATTACCATAAGAGGCTACGAACTCACGCTTCGTAAAACCGAGGCTGTATGCGTCAATATGGAGGTAAACAAATAATGAAAAGATTTGCCCTGGCAGGCAACCCGAATTGCGGAAAAACGACGCTTTTCAACAGTCTGACGGGCTCTACGGCTCACGTCGGCAACTGGCCCGGCGTGACGGTCGACAAACGCGACGGCGTTTATAAAAAATGCGCCGAACCTATTTCGATAGTCGACCTTCCCGGTATTTATTCCCTTTCGCCTTACACTCCCGAAGAAGTTATTGCGAGAAATTACGTTTTGGACGAGAAGCCCGATTGCGTTATCAACATCGTCGACGCGACGAACTTAGAGCGTAACCTTTATCTTACCACTCAACTTCTCGAAATAGACGTTCCTATGGTCGTCGCTCTCAACATGATCGACGCCGTTGAAAAAGTAGGCGACAAAATCGACGAAAAAGCCCTTGAAAACAAACTCGGCGTACCCGTCGTAAAGATTTCCGCTCTCAAAGAAAAAGGTCTTAAAGAACTTATGGATAAGGCTTATAACGAGAGCAGGAAAAAGCGCGTAGGCGTTACCGTTTTAAAGGATTCGCCCCTTGCGCACGTCATCGGCGACGTAAAAATCGCGCTTGAAGGTCAGAACGTTGCAAACCCGCTGTTCCACGCCGTTAAACTTGTCGAAAACGACGAGATCGAAGTGAAAATGCACAAAGAAACGGTCGGAATGGTCAGCGCGTTCAAAAAGACGTTCAACGACGATATTTTCGGCAACGACTTCGAGGCTATGGTTGCGGACGCGAGATATAAATACATATCCAAAAACTTCGCGCCGGTCGTAACCCATAAAAACAAAGAAAAATTCAAAACTTCCGCCTCGGATAAGGCGGATAAGATACTTACGCACAAGGTTTGGGGTATTCCCATATTCCTCGTCGTTCTATTCCTTATTTTCCACCTTACGTTCTCCGAAAACCTGTTCCTCCTTAACGGATTCGGCGATGGCTGGATGCCTTCTCTTTCCGATAACGAAGCCTTCCTCGAAAAAGACGACGACGGCAACGTTGTTTATGAAGACAATCTCGATTACTACATGACCGAGGACGGCGATTATCTCACCGTCGGAAGCGAAGGCGTAACCGACAACGGCAACGGTACTTATTCCATCGAAGGCGAGGACGGGGAGTTTGTCGCCGACGACGAAGGACGTCTTGGAAGCCGAGTGCCTGTTCTTAACTACGGTGGAAGGTGGCTTGCAACTATTTACGACGGAACGATTTATTCGCCCGGCGTTGTGGTAAACAATATCTGGAACGATATGATAGTCGGCGAAATAGCCGGACGTATTCAGGAGGCCGTCGACGGCAGCGAAATGTCTGACTGGGCGAAAGGTCTTATCAACAACGGTATCATAGACGGTATCACTTCCGTTCTTTCGTTCCTCCCTCCGATTCTTGTATTGTTCTTATTCTTCTCGATTCTCGAAGATTCCGGTTATATGGCGCGTATCGCGTTCATTCTGGACAGAATGTTCCGTAAATTCGGACTTTCGGGAAGAGCGTTCCTCCCGATGATCATGGGCTTCGGTTGTTCCGTTCCCGCAATGATCAACACGAGAACGCTTGCAGACGAAAAAGAAAGAACGGCAACCGTTCGTGTTATTCCGTTCTTCTCCTGCGGAGCAAAGCTTCCTATACTTACGGCAGTTGCCGGCGCGCTTGTTATCGGCACGGGCATCAGCGCGGATCTGATCACTTACTCGATGTATCTCTTAGGTATAATAACCGCAATCGTTTCGGTTCTGCTTATGAGAAGCACCTCGCTCAAAGGCGAAACGCCTCCGTTCATAATGGAACTTCCGGCATATCACGCGCCGCAGTTCAAGAACCTTATGGCTCACCTTTGGGACAAAACGAAGCACTTCGTAAAGAAAGCCTTCACGATAATCCTTGCTTCGACAATCGTCATCTGGTTCCTCACTCACTTCGATTTCCAGTGGCATATTCTTGCCGACGAAAAAATCAACGAGAGTATTCTTGCCAAGATATCGATGCTCGTTCAGCCGATCTTCACTCCCGTCGGATTCGGAAGTCAACTCGGTGAATACGGTTGGGTATTCGTTCTTGCGGCTGTTTCTGGACTTATCGCAAAGGAAAACGTTATTTCCACATTCGGAACGCTTGCGGCTTGCCTTATCGCTAACCCCGCGGTCGCTGCCGAAATCGGACTTGCGAACATCACGAGCGAAGCGGGTATCGGCGCCGTCAAGGCAATGATTCTTGCAACGGGTATCTCCGTTCCGGGACTCCTCGCGTTCATCGCGTTCAACATGACGACCATTCCGTGCTTCGCGGCCGTAGGTACCGCAAAAGCGGAACTTCAGGATAAGAAACGTTATAAATGGACACTCCTGTTCTGGGTTGCAACGTCTTACATCGTATCCGCTATGGTTTACACGATCGGATCCTGGTGGTGGACGGCGTTCATATGGGCGGCGGTTGTCGCGGCGGTCGCTGTCGTGATCGTTATGAGAAACAAAAAACTTGCGGCAAAACAGAACGTTCTTGCGTAAAAGCAAAACGGGTTTGAAATTATCCGCCGGATCTTTGAACGTAAATAAATTCGGATTGAGTGTATAGATTAATCCAAGGAGAGCAAATATGGGCGCTTGGGAAATACTTTTAATAATTGCATGCGCGGGCATTGTGATAGCAGTGAGCGTGACGTCGATAATCAAAAAGAAACAAGGCAAACACGATTGTGATTGCGGCGGCGATTGCGCGCATTGTTCTGCTTGTCAAAGCGCGACGAAAAAGAAATAATCTTCCAAAAATAAGGGGCGCGCCCGGGTCGAAAGACCCGGGCGCGCTCTTTTGTGTTGTTTGCTGTGTTTGTGTGTTAATCGGCTTATAGAACGGCTTTTGCGGGTCGTTCTATAAATTTCCGGTTAAGTTTGCCGCTGATTTTCTAAGTTTTCGGCTGATTTTCTTTCGCTGCGATAAGGCGTTTATAATCGTTTTCGATCATATCCGTCACTTCGTTCCACGTCTTATAAAGATCTCTTTTCGCATCGGCAGCCACGCGGTTATAAAGTTCTTCGTCCGATATAATTTCGATAATTTTGTCCGCATAAGCCTCTTCGGAAGGGTCGGCAAAAAATCCGTTGACGTTTTCCGTAACCGTGCCTGCGGTTTTCGCACCCCTTAAAAACAGAGTTGGGGTGCTTTGGCATGCGGCTTCTATCTGAACGAGCGAGTTGGTGTCGTATAAAGAGGGGAAGAGGAAAAGTTTTGCTCTCGCGTAAATTTTTTCAAGCGTTTCCTTGTTTTCCACCTTGCCGCAGAAAATAATTTCGTTTTCGAGCCCGAGTTCACAGGCGAGTTCTTTCAGTTCGTCCTCGTCCTGTCCGTTGCCGACGAAAAGCGCTTTAAAAGCCACGCCTTTGTCTTTAAGGACCTTGAGCGAGCGGATAAGAAAATCGAGATTTTTAAGATAGTTGATTCTGCCCACAAAGAGGAAGACGATGTCGTCTTCTTTTAACGAAAACATATCGTTAACGAACTTATACGCCGACTTTTTATCATCGATGGGCGTATGCGCCGTAGCGTTCGGGCGGATATAACAAGGCGCGGTCAAGCCGTATTCGTCCACATAAAGCCGGCGGATAGCCTCGTTCACGGTGTAACATTCGTCGCACGCGTTGAAAACCTGCATCATCGCGCGCATTGCGAGTTCTACGCTCTTTTTGAGTTTCAGGTTTCTCTCGAAATCGAGTTTATATTGCGAATGAATCGTCGCAACCAGCGGTATTCCGCGCTTTTTTGCAAACGCTCTGCCTATCATTCCCACGGGAAACGGCGAGTGAATATGCACTACGTCGAGTTCGCATTTCCTCAGTTCGCTCGTGAAATGGGGGTCGAGCGCGGGCATCGGCACCACGTAATCGTATTTGTCGATCGAAAGCGATTCGCATCTCACCACTTTATAGGGGTAAACCGAATCGTCGTGCTTCGTCAGTCCGTTCGGACAGAACACGGTCACGTCGTTTCCCTTTTCGGTTAAAAGCCTTGCGTAATTGTCGACGACTTTGATAACGCCGTCTATCATCGGGTAGAACACGTCTACGAAAAATCCGATCTTCATTTTTCCTCCGTTTCAGAGAGATTTATGGTTTCCGCGTCCGGTGCGGCGGAGTGTCGGGCTTGCTTATTTTGCGAGTTCTGCGTGCGCATTCGGCGCGACGAGAACGGTGAAATAATCGGTGTAAACAACGCTGCCCGCCTTTGCTTTGGGCGGCTTTTTTACGAATCTTTTCTCGGCGTAGTCCACGGGAACTTTGCTTGCGGCTTGCGCTTCCGAATAAAATGCGCAAATCTCCGCGGCTTTAACGATAACGTCGTCCGGGATTTCGCCGCCCTTGGTTTCGATTATTACATGCGAGGAGTGATACCCCTTGGTGTGCAGCCACATGTCGTTTTTAAACGCGCGTGAAGTGAGCCTGTCGTTCTGAACGTTGTTTTTGCCGCATTTAACCACGTATCCGTCCACGTCGAAAACCCTGTACGGCGATTCTTTTTCCTGCTTTTTGCGGAATTTCGGCGGAGGAGTTATGCCTTCGTTTATCAGTTCGTTTTCCACGTCCTCGAAGTCGGCTACGTTTTCCGCGGCGAGAATTTCCAGG
Organism: Clostridiales bacterium; assembly: GCA_022781715.1. GTDB lineage: Bacteria > Bacillota > Clostridia > Christensenellales > Borkfalkiaceae > UBA10281. The sequence continues at coordinate 7,243 of JALETB010000101.1, forward strand.
CGCACCGAGCCGAGATAAGCGAGTTCTTTTTCCGTCTGCTCCTTCTGCGGAGTGACGATTTCGAGCGCGCGTTTTTCTTTGGCGTATTTTTTGAAATACCTCTGCGCGTTTTTGTTGGGAGTGAGGTTTTTGTCGAGGGTTATCTTCACGGGTTTGTTTTCATCGTAATAATTTTCGAGCGTAACCTCGCTCATCCCCTCTTTGATTTTGTACATATAGGCGGTTATCAATTCGCCTTTCAGCCTGTTTTCTTCATAGTCTTCGCAGGAAAGAATCTTTTCCTTTTCGCCCTGAAGTTTTTTCGTGTTCTTTTTTATCAGACCGTTGATTTTATCGAGCAATTGCTTTTGTTTCAGCGCGAAGCCTTTTTTAACGTCGCGCGTCGTATAAAATTCGTCCTGTCCGTCGGTTATCGAGTCGTAATATTTCTTCTCGCCGGGAACGGTGAGATAATCGAAAACGTAAAAATCCCGCAGTTTGCCCTCTCCCGCAACGTTCGGGCGGATCGGCGGGGCGAAATAGAGTGAATAAAGTCTCTCATATAACTTTTCGTTATCCTTTTCGCCGGCGCATCTGTGAGCGAATTCGTTCGCCGTGGGGAAGGAAAGCCCCTTGAAATTATTGAACAGAAAATTATCGAGATTATCGCCGGAAAACGCCGTTAATCGGCTTATAGAGGCGTTTTTATCGGATAAGTCCGCTTTATCCTGCGGCTTTGGGAACTTGTATTCCGCGCCGGATAGCGTAACTCTCGAAGTCGCCACGTCCAAGGGGGCGTTTTTCAGGCAGCCTAAAATCAGCCCGTTTTCGGTGAGAATAAGGTTGGAATATTTGCCCATAATTTCCGCGTAAAGAATCTTTTTCACGTTGTCGCGGAAGTCGTTTTTGCAGGCGAACGTGAGGGCGATTATTCTTTCCGAACCGAGTTGTTCCACCTTTTCTATTGTTGCGCCTAAAACGTGTTTGCGCATGAGCATGCAAAAATTCGGCGCGACTTTCGGGTTCGGTTTTTCTTTCGAGATAAACCCGACCCTGCAGTTTTCCGCGTTGGAAGAGAGGACGAGCGTCCGCGTTCCGCGCGCGGTGTAAACGAGAAGATAAACGTCGTCCTTGTCCGGTTGCGACACCCTGTTTATTTTCGCGCCGCGAAGAATTCCGTCGAGTTCGGCGGCTGTGTGATGAAGCGTGAATGCGTCCTGCGGCATAATTTCCTCCTTTTTTGTTTGCGACAATTTATTCCGCCGCCCGCAAAAATACGGTTTCCGGGCGACATGTACAATATGATATAACACAATTATATATTTTTTTTAAATAAAAGCAAATTTTATTGACGGAAAAATTTGCAAAATAAAATAAAATGTGTTAAAATAGCACCACGCACAGAAAACATCAAGGAGCAGTTATGAAATACACTTTTGAAAAAGGCGAAAAAAGTTCGGTAAAAATCACCGTCACTCTCACCGCGAAAGAATGGGCGGCAATGCAGGACAAAGCCTATGAAAAGACCAAAGGCAAATATCAGTTGCCGGGATTCCGTAAAGGACACGTTCCCAAGTCTGTAATCGAGCAGAGTTACGGCAAGGGCGCGTTTTATGAAGAAGCGATCAACCTTGCGTTCGCTCAGTATTATTACGACGTACTCGAAAAAGAGCCGACCATAGAGCCTATCGACAGACCCGACGTGGGCATAGACAAACTCGACGACAAGGGGCTTACCTTCACCGCGACCGTACCCGTTAAACCCGAAGTCAAACTCGGCGACTATAAAGGTATAAAGATCGAAAAAGTTGAGTATAATGTTAAGGACGACGACATCGCGACCGAAGTCAACAGGCTTCTGGAGCAGCACGCCGCCGAAGAAAACGTTGAAGGCAGACCCGCAAAAGACGGAGATATAACCGTCATCGATTACAGCGGCAGCGTCGACGGAGTCAAGTTCGCCGGCGGCACCGCGGAAAAACAGAACCTCACGCTCGGCAGCGGAATGTTCATCCCCGGCTTCGAAGAGCAGGTCGTCGGAATGAATATCGGCGAAACCAAGGATATAACCGTTAAATTCCCCGACGATTACGGCGCGGACGAACTCAAGGGTAAAGACGCCGTGTTCACCGTAACTCTTCACGAGATAAAGGAGAAAAAACTTCCCGAACTCACCGACGAATTCGTAAAGGAAAAAACGGGCAGCGAAACGGTAGACGCTTATAAGGCGAGCGTTAAGGAAAAACTCGAAAAAGCCAACGCTCAGAGAGCGGAAAGAGAAATCGAGGACAAAATCATCAAAGCGATAACGGATAAGAGCGAAGTCGAAATCCCCGACAGCCTTGTGGAAAGAGAAATCGACAACATGGTTCAGCAGGCTTCTTACAGACTTATGTATCAGGGCTTGAAATTCGAGGATTATCTCAAATACACCAACCAGACTATGGAAGCGTATAGAGAAGGTCTTAAAGATTCGGCTAAGGATCACGTGAAAACTCAACTCGTTATCGACAAAATCCTCACCGACGAAAAAATCGAAGCGACGAAGGAAGACGTCGACGCGAAGATCGCCGAACAGGCTCAGTCGGTCGGAAAAGACGCCGAAGAATACGCGAAAACGGTGAGCGACAAACAACGCGGCTACATCGAAAACGGTGTGGTTATCGATAAACTCTTTAAGTTCCTTAAAGAAAACAATACAATTGCTTAATATCGCGATGAAAGAGGCTGTTAAAATCCGATTTAACAACCTCTTTTAAATCAAAAGGAGAACAACATGGCTTTAATACCTATGGTAGTCGAACAAACCGACAGAGGCGAGCGTTCGTACGATATTTATTCCAAACTTCTCGAAGAGAGAATCATTTTCATAACGGGAGAAATCAACGACGCGGTGGCTAACACCGTCGTTGCGGAACTTTTGTATCTCGAAGCGAAGGACAGCACCAAGGATATCGACATTTATATCAACAGCCCCGGCGGAAGCGTGACTTCCGGGCTTGCCATTTACGACACGATGAACTTCATCAAGTGCGACGTTTCCACGATATGCATAGGAATGGCGGCTTCCATGGCGGCGTTTCTGCTTTCGAGCGGCAAAAAGGGCAAGCGTTACGCCCTTCCGTCGTCCGAAATAATGATCCATCAGCCGCTCGGCGGCGCGCAGGGGCAGGCGAGCGATATCAAAATTCAGGCGGAGCATATTCTCGCGCTCAAAAAGAAACTCAATTCCGTTCTTGCCGCGAACACCGGCAAACCCGTCGAACAGATCGAAAAAGATACCGACAGAGACAACTATCTTACGGCGGAAGACGCGCTCGGTTACGGACTTATAGACAAGATTTTTTATAACAGATAATCGCGGTCGCCGGCAAGACGCACGATAAACGATATCTGTTTTTCTGCCGAAAGGAGGTTTAAATGGCTAACAATCATATCGGCGGCGAGGACGATCGTCGCTGCTCGTTTTGCGGAAAACCTAAGGAACTCGCAAAGAAACTCATTGCCGGTCCCGACGGGGTTTATATCTGCGACGAGTGTATAGATATCTGCAAGGAAGTTCTGGAACGCGAGGAAAAAAAGACCCGCGACGAGGACGCGCGGCTTTTAAAACCGCACGAAATCAAAGCCGAACTCGACAAATACATCGTCGGGCAGGATAAAGCGAAAAAGGTTCTGTCCGTCGCGGTGTATAATCATTATAAAAGAATACGCCTTAAAAACGAGGATAAGGACGACGATACGGAGATCGAAAAAAGCAACGTGCTTTTGTTGGGACCCACCGGTTCGGGCAAAACGTTGCTCGCGAGGACTCTCGCGAAGATTCTCAACGTTCCGTTCGCCGTTGCGGACGCGACAACGCTCACCGAAGCGGGTTACGTCGGCGAGGACGTGGAAAACATTCTGCTAAAACTCATTCAGAACGCCGATTACGACGTGGAAAAGGCGCAGAAAGGCATAATTTATATCGACGAAATAGATAAAATTGCCAGAAAAAGCGAAAACGTTTCCATCACGCGCGACGTCAGCGGCGAGGGCGTTCAGCAGGCTCTTCTCAAAATAATAGAGTCCACGGTGGCGTCCGTTCCCCCGCAGGGCGGAAGGAAACACCCGCAGCAGGATTTTATAAGAATAGACACCACGAACATTCTGTTCATCTGCGGCGGCGCGTTCGTAGGGCTTGACAAAATCGTCGGCAAGCGTCTGGACAGTTCGTCGCTCGGCTTTGCCGGGAAACTCAAAACGACCGAGGAAGATTCGATTGCTTATATCGACGAAATTCAGCCGCAGGATCTTACGAAGTTCGGGCTTATTCCCGAATTCGTCGGAAGAATGCCCATCGTCGTGGGGCTTCACCCGCTCGACGAAACCGCGCTCGTGAAAATAATGACCGAGCCGAAAAACGCGATTATAAAACAGTATAAAAAACTCGTCGGGATCGACGACGTGGAACTCGTGGTCACCGACGATGCCGTTTTGGAGGTCGCGAAAAAGGCGATCGCACTGAAAACGGGTGCGAGGGGCTTGAGAACTATTTTCGAAAATCTGATGCTCGACAGCATGTACGACATTCCTTCGGAAGAGGGCGTGGAAAAGGTTATTATCGACAAAGAAGTGGTTCTGGGCAAAAAATCGCCCGAAATAATCAAAAAGGACATCGCCTGAGCGTGAAATCGCATTGAATTAATAGTTAAACGTGCGGCGGCGGAATTTGCGTTTTTCGCAAATTCCGCCGCCTTTTATGTTTCCCGACGTTTTTTTCGCAACCTTTTCGGCGGAAATTTCGGCAAAAAAATATAAATTTGAAATTTATCATTGACAAATCGGGAAGCGTTTAGTATACTATCAGTATAATGAGAAATAAAATAGAGTAGGTATATGCTCTTTTTATATTCGAGGGAGGGTTTCAGATGAACGTCGACGAAAACGTAAAAGCCGACGCGTTCGGTCAAAGACAAGCCAAACACGGTCTTGTTCTGGCGGAAGGCGAAAGAATCGTTGATAGTTTCGATTACGACTGTTACGCTATACACGATAAAGCGAACAGCACTATTACGACGGAAACGACGGTGATGCTTACAAACAAAAGGCTCATACATACCACCTATTCCGAAAGCAGGAGGAGGACGTCCAAGAGAAACGTGGAAATTCCCGTTGACAGAATCGACGGCGTTTCTTCGTATTTCAAAACCGCAAAGCGTTATTGCGTGTGGGGGATAATCGTTCTTTCCGATCTCGCGGCGTTGTTCCTCGTTGCGGGCATACTTCTTGCTGCGGGCGTTTTCGGCCCGATCATAAACGCGACTGCCGATTTGTTAATCGCATTCGGCGCGTGCGTTCTCGCCGCCGCGGGGGTAGCGCTTTCGATAATTTTCGCAAAGAAGAAAATGTGCTTCGGCGTGACGGTTTACACGAAAGATCGCCCCGACGTTCCGTGCAGAGTTATGAGCATCAGCAAAGAGAGCGGATATCTTGCCGACGTTCTCGAAAAAGACGACGATTGTCTTACGGCGGATATGGTTGAAGCCGAAAGTATGGCTCGCGCGCTTTCAAACGAGATTATGCAGATAAAAATCGAAAACGAAGCGGAGGAAATGAATGATGGAAACAATGTTGGCTAAGGACGAAGTTCTTATAAAACAATATGATTACGCGGTTACGAAGACCAAACATGACATCGTTATGCACAGCGTCATCGTCACGGACAGAAGAATTATTTCTCAGCAGCAGGGCAAAAGAACCTTCGCTAGGGACGAAATGCCCATCGACCACGCCGATTACATACTGACCGATTTCGACAGTTATAAAAGTTCGGTCACGCTTTCGGTCATCCTGTTCGTTTTAAGCGTTCTTCTCGCCGTGGGCGGATTTGTGTGGAGCAGGTTTGTCGACGGAACTTATTGGTTCCTTATTCCGTCGGGATTGGCGGTCGTCGCGGTTGTTTTCGCGATTATAACTCTCGTCGTTGCTCTTACGAGAAAGGGCGCGTCGGCAGAACTCGAAATCAGATCCCGTCAGCCCGTTTACGAACTTCTCAGTTTCAGTGCGAACGGAATGAAAACTTCGAGCCGTATGGAAAAACTCAAAATCAAAGTAGATAAAGAAGTCGCCGAACAAATGCTCAACGAGATCGGCGCGTTGATTCTGGAATACAGAAAGAAATAACATTAAATAAAATCGTAAGGCGGCGTCCGAAATTTTTCGGACGCCGCCTTTTTCGTTGACACAGTAAATATCCACCCGCTATGCGGGTGGATATTTACTGTGTTTTATCGCTTGATAAGGTTCAGGTTCGTCTTGCGCCAGTTCAGGGGCGACATTCCGTATTCCTTTTTGAACGAGTTTATATAGTTGCTCTGATTGGAATAGCCGAGCGTCTGCGCGATATCCGAAACCGAAAGGTTCGTGTTGAGAAGAAGAGTGGTGGAGTAAGCCATTTTTTGACGGTTTATATATTGAATAAGCGTGCAGCCGAAATATTCTCTGAATTTGCGGCATACGTGACCGTGGCTGTATCCCGTTCTATCGATGAGTTCGGGCAGAGAAGAAAAGGGCGAATCGAGAACGGAAGAGGTGGTTACGTTGAGTTTGGAGAGCATATCCAGCAGCCAGTCCGGCGTTTGCCTTGCGGGGTAATAACGCGTTTCCGCGTAAGCCGCCAGGGCTTCCATGATGAGGCAGTTGTGAAGAACGTTCACTTCTTCCTGAGAGTTGCTATCGCGAACGGCGGTGATTTTCGCGGCGGTGGCTTCGATGGAATCGATATGCGTTTTGTCTATCACGCATGTTACGGGAACGTCGCTGTTTATCAATTCGTCGTATAATCCCTCGTGAATAATATCCGCAACCTGCCGCATTTTTTCATCCGAAACATAGATGTCGCGGTAGACGGCGGGCGTGCCTTTCAGGTTTACGTAATGAATATCGGAAGGGCGGATGATGGTGAGAGAACAGGCTTTTAAACCGATGTCTCCGCTGTCGAAATGATTGACGTATTCGCCCTTTATCGAAACGGTGAGTTCCCAGAAAATGTGGCAGTGCCGCTCGATATCGTGGTTAAAAATTAACTCTGTATAAAGCCCGTTAATGAGATTAAAATTATAAATAGGATAATTTGGATTTTTTGACATTATTCTCTCCCTGCATTCCCTTATAATTGTTATTATAATACAAAAATCAGCATATATCAAGAGAAAACGCAAAAAATATATATTAAAATTTAACATTATTACGTAGCGAAAAAGTCAAAAAAAGACAATTTTGAACACAAAATTTTATCGGAATGCGGCGCGATTTAAATCCGCGCGGCGAAAAAATGTTAATTATTCACACATTATTGCAAAAAAAAGGAAAGACAATGCGCGCATAAGCGGTTACAATAAAGTTATAAGATGCGGGTGAATAAGAAAATCGACCGCAAAAAAATTTGAAACGGCATTATAATGCCCCGCGGACCGGTCGCTGATGCGAGCGGTCCGCGGGGTGCGGGAGAATATCATGAGGCTCACGGGAAAAAGAATGAAAAACATAGCGATTGTATTCGCAGTCTTTCTCGCTTTGTGTTTTTCGGTTTTTGCCGGGCTGTCTTTCACGGAAGCGAAAGCGGACGGAGGAACGACCGGATCGGAATCTTATGCGGTTGCAAAAATGGATAAGTCGGGCAGAATCGATCTCGATATGGTTATCGATAAAGACAGGTTACCCGCATATCTTGCAGACAACGAGAATTTTAACGCTTACGTTAACGCAAGCGTTAAAATTCTCGTCAACAATTCGGCGGATAACGACACCCTGACGGTGAAATACATAAAAGAAGAGGGAAATTCTTATCGCGTGGGAATTAAGTCGAGAAGGCTCAGCGCAAGGCTTACGAGCGCGTGGAACTGGTTCGCCTGGGATAAATTTTCGTCTTACGCGAGCAGCACGAGCGCGAACTTCCCGGAGATAGAGGATATCGCGGACGGATATCTCGTCAAATCGCTGATGAAGGTGAAAGGCTCGCTCCCGATAGGGCAATATAAATTATTGCAGAACAACAACGTAAGCATTCTTCCCACCGACGTTGCGACGGGTAAAACGATTACGACGAAAGAATTCGCGACGATTGCCGAGAATTCTTCTTCAAAAGAGTATATGGGCATGTTCCGCCTTGCGGGCTTAGGTTTTCTGGACAAAATAACGCTCGAACTGCCCGGCAAAGTCACTTACGTTTCTTCCGAGGGAGTTAAGGTCGTCGGCGATAACAAAATCGAAATAACTTCGTTCAGAACGCAGGCGAACGTCGTCGGTTACGATTACGTCACGGACGAAAACGGACGGATAACTTACGGCGATGACGGGAAACCCGTTAAAATCGAAGATATCGGCAGAAAAGAAATCGACTATATGCTCGGCTACTTCGTTTACGAGGAAAGCCCGAACTATCTGCTCATCGGCTGCCTTGCGGGCGCGGGGGCGATTCTTATAGGACTTCTGATTTTCTCCATAGTCACGGGCAGAGCGAAAAGGTTCTTCCGCGGAGAAAAGTTCGCCAAAATCAAACGGCATAAAATGATTTATTTAATGCTCATCCCGAGCGCGATTCTCGTGATAACGTTCTGCTACGTGCCTATGTTCGGCGTGCTGATCGCCTTTAAGGACTTCACGCTGACGGACGGGTTCATCGGGAGCGAATGGGTGGGGCTTAAATACTTTAAACATATAGTACTCGGCGCGGACGAAAACGTTTTCCTCGTTTTCAGAAACACCATTTATATCGCGCTCATAAGAGTTGCCACAAACTTCCCCGCGATTCTCATTTTCGCGCTTATGATCAACGAAGTTTCGTCGGGCAAAGCAAAATCGGTCATAAGGACGATATCGTACCTGCCGAACTTCATTTCCTGGATCGCCGTAGGCGGTATGGCTCTTTCGATATTCTCGATGAACGGCGGACTTTTAAACAAAGTAATATCCGCGATAAAAGGCGAGGCGTTCGTTAAGGACTGGTATTCCGAAAATACAACGATCTGGTGGATATTCCTCGCGCTCTCGTCGATGTGGAAATCGCTCGGCTGGGGAACTATCATTTATATGTCCGCCCTCGGGTGCATAAATTCCGAACTTTATGACGCGTGCAGCATAGACGGCGGCGGCAGATTCCGGAAAATCATCACGGTCACGATTCCCGGAATAGCCAACGTGATAATGTTGCAACTCATCATGGACGCGGGCAACCTTATCCGCGATAACTACGAACAGGTGCTTGCGCTGACTAACGGAAGCCAGTATCTGAACGATTCAACTTACATAGTCGGCTCGATGGCTTATTCCGCCGTAATGGGCGGCTCGGGCTACGCGATGGCAACGGCGTTCGGACTGATTCAGGGCGCGATAGGGCTTGTGCTTGTTATCCTGACAAACGGAATAGCCAAGAAAACGGATAACGAAGGGGTGCTTTGATACTATGAAAAGAGATTTTGCGCTCGACCGCCCCTTAGGGCAGAAACCTTACGGCGGCGGAAGTTGCGCGATTTTCAGAAAAGTTGCCTGCATCGGCGATTCGCTCGCTTCGGGCGAACTGGAAATCGTGAGAGAAGAAGAAAGACATTATCTCGACCTTTACGATTATTCCTGGGGACAATTCCTCGGGAGAATGACAGGTGCGAAAGTTTATAATTTCTCGCGCGGAGGAATGTCCGCTTCGGAATACATGGGCGGCTGGGCTGAAGAGAACGGCTGCTTCGACGAAGAGAAGAAATGTCAGGCTTACATAATCGCGCTCGGCGTCAACGACCTGCTCAATATGGGGCAGGAAGTAGGCGGCGTTGCGGATATCGGCGGCGATAAAAAAACTTTCGCGAGGTATTATTCCGAAATCGTGCTGAGATACAAAAAAATCGAGCCGAACGCAAAATTTTTCTTCGTTAGCATGCCGCGGCAGGAAATCGACGATGCGGGCAGAACGGAGAAAAAAGAACAACTCGTAAGGTTTCTCTATGAACTGAGCGAAACGCTCCCGAATTGTTACGTTCTCGATTTTTATAAACACGCGCCCGTATACGATGCGGAATTCGTAAGAAAATATTATTACAACGGGCATATGAATGCATCCGGTTACAGGCTGACCGCGGAATATATCGTTTCGGGCATTCATTCGATCGTGGAGGCGTTCCCCGAGGAATTCGAAGACGTTCCGCTTATAGGAACGGAGCATCATTATCTTGTGGAAAATTGCGAAGGAGGGAAAAGATGAAGAAATACAAGAGCGACAGAGCGTTCGATATCGTCAACGGACTGATCATCGCGCTTTTATGCGTAACTTTCATTCTGCCTTTCTGGATGATGATCATCAGTTCGTTCACCGAGGAGATATCTCTCAGAGTGAACGGATATAAACTTTTCCCGTCGGCGTTTTCCGCGGCGGGTTACGAGTATATTTTCTCGTCGCCCGATTACAACATTTTAAGGGCGATAATCAACTCGGTGATAATTTCCGTTTCGGGAACGGTTCTTTCCGTTGCGGTTTCGCTCATCACCGCTTACGCGCTCAGCAAAAAGTACGTGGTCGGCATCAAGGGAATCAACGTGTTTTATATAATCACGATGTTCTTCGCCGGCGGAACCATTCCGCTTTACCTCGTTATCAGGGGCATCGGGCTTTACGACACGATCTGGGCGCTTATCATTCCGAGCATGTTCAGCCTTTATCATATCATTCTGGTGAGAAGTTATTTTTATTCGCTTCCCGCCGCGCTCGAAGAAGCGGCGATGATCGACGGCGCGAACGATTTTAAAATTCTCGTGAGCGTGTTCCTGCCGATATCCGTGCCGATGGTGCTTACGATAGCGTTTTTCATGTTCGTGGACAGATGGAACAGTTGGATGGACGCGCTTTTATACCTCGGGCAGAGCGAAAAGAGCAAATCTTTGCGCCCGTTGCAGTTCGTGCTTAAACAAATTCTCGAAAACTCCGAAAATTCCGGCGGGTTGGACGGTTCTGCCGCCATCACCCCCGTTCTTTCCGCAAAATCGGCGGCGGTTGTCATAGCGATCGCGCCGTTGCTCGCGATATTCCCGATTATCCAGAGATATTTCGTGAACGGAATCACGATAGGGGCGGTTAAAGGATGAAATCGACGAGGAAAGCGGCTAAGCGAGCGAAAATTCGTCTAAGCAGAGCGGCGGAAACAATAACGGAAAAGGTTGCGGAGCGAACGCGAACGGAGGCGGAATTCCGCTTTTGCTTGCGGCATTTGCGACGTTTTGCATAAAAACAAAAAAAATAAAAAAACAGTAAACAAGGAGAGGAAAAAATGAAAGCACTCAAAAAAATCCTTTGCGCCGTCACGGCAATGATCATGGCGATCAGTTTCGCGTCATGCGGGAAAACAGGCTCTTCCACGGGCGGGGACAATTCTCAGTCGGTGGAGAGCAACTCCGGTTCGGGAACGAAATACGATCCCGCAACCCGCCCCGCAGGGAAGAAAATAGTCATTTATTGCGGCGGTTCTTCCGAATACAGCGTGGTTAAAGGCTCCGAAGAAGCCGTTGTTAAAAAAGCGGTTGAAGACGCTTATTACGCCGACACCGGCATCTCGCTCAATTTCGAGGTTCAGTATCTCGGAACGAACATGCAGAGCGTTCTCGCGAACAGCCTTGTGGCGAACGATCAGGTAGACATCGTCATATCTCACACCAGATTTGATTCCGGTATCGACGATTATGCGATCGGTCAGGGCATCTACTATGACCTTGCGAGGACCATCAGCCGTTACGGAAACAACATTACCGATAAGACCGATCTCAACACGATGACCACGTTCAACGAAGAGGTAATCGGTATTCCTTCTTACGTCAACCCTTATAAGCACGGAATTCTCGTGAGAAAAGACTATATGAGAGCCGTGGGTTACACCGACGACGCCGCCGAAGCGCAGGAAAAAGGACTTACCCTTTTGACCACAATCGAGCAGTTCGAGGATATGTGCAAAAAGATGAAATCCAAAACCGTTACGAAGCAGGACGAAGATTCGGCTTATTCCGTGAGCGGCGCGATCTGGGATATCGAAAAGGTGTTCACGGGCGCGTTCTCAAACGCGGGTTATTTCTTCTACGGCGAAACGACGAACGAAAAGGGCGAAACGATAATCGCTCCCGGTTTTGCTCAGGAGGGATTCAAAGACCTTCTTCAGATGGAATACAGATGGGTTAACGACGCGAAGATTCTCCCGAGCGACGCGAACACACAGTCTCTCGAGGCATCGGAAGGTCAGTTCGTTGCCGGTCTTACGGGCGTGTTCATGACCGACCCCACCGTCACTCATCTCATCAAAGTGGCAAGAAAAACCAAAGCGCAGAACCCCGAAGCGGAATTCACCGTTTTAGGACCTCTCGCGCAGGCAAAATCTCCCGAAAAAAAAGGGTTTATGCGTCTTTCCACCGGTTATAAGGCTGCGGTCGTCATGAAAGACTCTCAGAATGCGGAAGATATCGTGAAGTATGTGAACTGGATGTATTCCGACGTCAGGAATTACAACCTCTGCATGTACGGCGTTGAAGGTTCGCACTGGGTGAACAACGGCGACGGAACGTATTCTTACCCCGAGGGCAAAGAATCGTATCTCACGAGAGCGCCTTATTCGGGAATCTTAGCGCTCGTTGAAAACCAGAATATGTCTGACCTTGTTTACAGCGGATATACCGAACAGGAAAGAGGCTGGCTCACCGCGGCGAGAAACAAAGATCTTTACGTTAAAAACGATATCATCGATTACATTCTCCCGAGAAACGAAGGTATGTCGCAAAAGCATTCCACCGCGCTCAACACTTACTGGAACGGCGTTGCCGCTTCCGCGTGGTCGGGCAACTCGGATCCGTCCAGGAAGAGTACGGATAATCCGAATATCACCAACGCGGAATTTTTCAGATGGAATTACCTTCAAGACGACGCGGAATATCTTGAATTTGTGACGAGCCAATACAAACTAATGAAGCAGATGAGAGGTTAACCCCTCCCGGCAGAGGAAAATCACTATGTGGATTACGGTAATTGCGATCCTGATATATCTCGAAATCCTGCAAACCGGCTTGTTTTTTATGTTGAAAGGGTCGGCGGAAACCCCGGGATTATCGATCTTTATCCCCGTTTACGGGCTGAAACACATCACCCGGACGGGCAAAATAAAAATACTGAGCGTTCCCGTGGAAAAGCCGTTCGGCTTTTTCACGGAACTCCTCGTCATCGCGCTTCTTTGCGCTCTTTACTGGAAGTGGGGCGTGGATAATCTTTCGCTCAAAGCCTACACCTGGCTCGGGCAGATCATGGTTCTTCCCATCGCCATCTGCCTCGGATTGTGTTATCTTGCCGTGGTGAAGTCGGCGATAAACGTCTGCGGAAGTTTTTCCGGCGGGAAAAAAGCCGTGTGTATCGCCCTGTCCTTCCTTATTCTTCCCGTGCCGTTCATTTATATGGCTAAATCTAAATAATTTATCGGAGGAAATGATGAAAAAGTTATTATATTGGTTAATGGCGGTCGTGCTGGCGGCGTCCTCGTTGGCGTGCTTAGCCTCCTGCGGCGGCGGAACTTCAACGTCTGACAAAGAACCGAACCCGGGAACGTCCGAAAGCGTTTCGGAAGAACCGGGCAGCGATTCTTCAACTTCGTCGGGAGACGACAACGTGACTTATGTCGACGTTCCGTCCGCTCCCGTTTACGAAACGATCGATTACGGCGACTACACGACTTATTATTTCGACAGCGTATCCGGCAGCGACGAAAACGACGGAACGAGCGAAATTACGCCTAAAAAGACTCTCGGCGAGGCGGAAAAAATCGTCCGCGGCGCAGCGGCGGGTTTGAGAATCCTTTTCAAAGGCGGCTCTGTGTTCGAAGGGCGTTTAACGCTTGAAAACTTCGCTTCGACTAAGGAAAAACCGCTTTACGTCGGCAGTTACGATGCCGGGCGCGCGATCATAAGCGCGGACGCGGGCGCGGCTGTCAACCTTCTCGGCGACAATGCGAGAATTTTCGACCTTGAAATTAAAAACTCAAAAGGTTCGCAGGGCATACGCGTCGAAGCGGCGAAGAACGGCGTTTCCGAAAACATCGTCGTGGAGAACTGTTACGTACACGAAGTGGGCTGGAACTGGGAATACGATTTCGACGTTAAAGCCTTTGCAAACGGCGAGGGCAACACGAAGAACGAGGTGGACGTGAAAAAGGTCTGCCCCGATAAAAGTTACCATTATGCGACGTGCGGAATTTATTTCGTTGCGCCCAAAGGCGACAGTCAGAATTACAGAATGTTCAGAAACGTCTGGGTTATGAACAACAAAATCACCGAAACGGGCAGAGCGGGCATTATATTCGACAGCAGTTGGCAGTCGGGTAACGGCTGCGCCTGGGGCGGCGTGAATAAATACAGAAATATGGACGACGGCTGGTATCCGCCCGAATTTGTCGTGATAAGCGGCAACGACATTTCTTATGTCGGCGGCGACGGAATAGTCCCCATCGGCGTTCAGGATTGCTGGATAGAGCATAACACCGTTATTCATTCGGCTATTTTAGGCAGAGCGGGCAACGCCTGCGCGGCTATCTGGCCGGTCAACGCGAGAAGAGTTTACATTCAGTATAACGAAGCGGGATATACTCATCTCGATAACGGCTGCACGGACGGCGAGGGCTTCGATATAGATATCGGCTGCTCGGAAATTTATTTCCAATATAACTACTCGCACGATAACGCCGGCGGCGGCTTGCTTCTTTGCAACATTCATTCGCAGATGCCTTTATACGACGAAAACGGTCACCCCGTGATTAACGAAGAAACGGGCAAACAGGAAACCTTCGACGACAGAGGTTACTGGGATAAAGTTTACATCCGCAACAACGTTTTCGCCAACAACGGAGCAAGCGGTTCGAACGCCGCGTTCCTCGTTGTTTCGAGCGATTGTCATAACGCCGTTTGCGAAAATAACATAGTCGTGATGAAAAAGGGTATGTTCTCTCAGAATCTCATCACCACGGCGGACTGGGGAAAAAGCGGCAAACAACAGGGCTTCGTTTTCAGAAACAACATTTTTTACAGCATAGGCGAACAATATTCGACAATCGATATGTCTTATTCCGAGAATTACGTTTTCGAAAATAACCTTTACTGGAATTTCCCCGATTCCTTCTTCGACGAATGGAACGGAATCACGGACGCCTCCGCGATTCTCGACATAGACCCGGGCATCACGCTCCCCAAAGACAGAAACGGTTTTTCGGTCGCTTCTTCGTTTAGGCCGACCAATGCGGAAGTGTTTTCAAAGGGCAAAAAACTCCTTTCGCTCAACCGTCTCGATTTTGCGGGCGCGTCTGCCGAAGGGAAGAGATATCTCGGCGCGTTCTGCGCCTGAAAAGGAGAGGTATGTTCGATCAGAAACCGAGAGAATACGATTTCTCCGCCGCGACGTATAGTTCGTATTATTTCGACGGCTTAAACGGCTGCGACGACAACGACGGCAAAAGCGAAAATTCGCCTTTAAAAAGCGTGGAAAAACTCAACGAAATTCTCGCGCTCGAAGAACCGCTTAAAGTTTTTTTGAGGCGCGGAAGCGTTTTTCGCGGAAAAGTGATTGTCGGCGGCATGGCTTCTCATAACGGCATTCCCCTCGTCGTATCTTCTTACGGCGACGGGGCTTTGCCCGTTATCGACGGCGACGGCGAGGACTGCGCCGTGGAAATTTCGCGCGGGTACGTCGTTTTTTCCGAGGCGGAAGTGACCAACCCGAAAGGGCTGATAGGAATATTCGTCAAGGTGAAAGAGGCGGGAAGTCTCGAATTTCTCACCATACGGGATTGCGTGGTAAGAGACGTCAATTTCAACTGGATTTACAACAAAAGCGAAAAGGAAATCGATATCCGGGATATCGACCCGGAGAGCGTTTGTCCGCAGAAAAGATTTTATTACGAAACGGGCGGGATAATATTCCTTGCGTCCGACGAAGCGGGAAAACCCTGCAATTATCGCGACGTGAAGATAACGGATAACTTCGTAACCCGCGTTTCGAGAAGCGGAATTTTCTTAACGGGTTTGTGGATCCGCCGCCCGGGAACGTGCTGGGGCGTTAACCCCTATTTCAGCGACGACAACGGCTGGTACCCCTCCGAAAGAATAGAAATCGCGCGCAATAAGGTGACTTACACCGGCGGCGACGGCATAGTTCTCATCGGGTCGGTGCATTCTCTCATCGAAAGAAACGTGTCCTATCATTCCAATTATCTCGGCAGAACGGGCAACGCAAACGCGGGAATCTGGCCGATAGGCTGTAAAGATATCGCGATTCGTTATAACGAAGCCGCGTATTCTCATCTCGAACACGGCGGGCTTGACGGCGAGGGATTCGATATCGACATCGCGAACGAGGATATTCTCTTCGAATATAATTACGCACACGATAACGACGGCGGAGCGATTCTTTTGTGTAACGCAGAAACAACTCAGCCGCTGTTCGACGAGAACGGAAAACCCGTATTGGACGAAAACGGCAAACAGAAAGAATACCGCGCGCAGGGCGTGTGGAGAAGAGTTGCGATAAAAAACTGCGTTGCCGTGAACAACGGAAAAGCACCCGAAAATCCGAACTTTATCCATTTTTCAAGCACTTGCAAGGAACTCACGGTCGAAAACAACACCGTGATAATGCGCGAAGATCTCGATAATCAGATGATCGTGAGAACGGCGGACTATGCAAACTGCGGCAGGCAGGACGACCTGACTTTCCGCGGCAATCTGTTTTACGCTCCCGTCGAGAAAAATTGTACGTTTTTTATGGACTTCTGCGACCGTTTCGAGTTCGAAGGGAACCATTATAAAAACACGGGCAGCGATTGCGCGGCTACGGCGCACGAAGAATATCCCGGATTGTTTTCGGGCAGAATTTTCCTGCCTTCTTCGCTCGACGGCTTTGAAAACGCCGAAAAAATCGCGGCGCAGACAAACGGAGTCACCGTAATAAAATAACCATGGAATTTTATCACGAGAAAATCGTAAATCAGGTCAACGCCCTGAAAACGAGAAGTTATTATATCCCTTTCACGGACGAGAATTTTTCGTCCGACAAGGAAAAATCGAAGGAAGTAGTCCTTCTTAAAAACTGGAAATTTGCGTTTTTCCCCGAGTTTACGGAGAAAGTTTTCGGCGAAAACCCCACGGAAACGTTTTCCGTTCCGTTCAACTGGCAGTTGAAGGGGTTCGATTACAATCAGTATACGAATTTCTTTTATCCCATTCCTTTCGATCCGCCGAAAGTGGACAAGGAAAACCCTTGCGGGCTTTACGTCACGGATTACGTCGTGACGGAAGAGGGCAGAAAACATTATATCGTTTTCGACGGAGTTGACAGTTGCCTTTATCTGCTCGTAAACGGTAAATTCGTCGGCTATTCCACCGTTTCGCATTCTCAGGCGGAATTCGATATCACGCCGTTTGTGGCGGCGGGCAGGAACGAGATAAGAGTAGTCGTTCTGAAGTGGTGCTGCGGCACTTATTTCGAGGATCAGGATAAACTCCGCATGAGCGGAATTTTCCGCGACGTTTACGTCATCTCCCGCCCGAAGGACCATATCGCCGATTATAAAATCACGACGGACACCGACCTGAAAAACGGGAAAATTTCGGTTGTCTGCGACCGCCCGGCGACGGTGAAACTGTATGACGGCGAAAGGTTGATCGGCGAAAAAAAAGGTGAAAAAACAGAATTTTTAATTGAAAACGTTAAACTCTGGACAGCGGAAACGCCGTTTTTATATCGGCTCGTTCTGCAATATAACGGCGAATATATCGAAGAAAAGATCGGCGTCAGAAAGATTTCGATTGAAAATTCGGTGCTGAAAATCAACGGCGCGCCGGTGAAACTCAAAGGCGTGAACAGACATTCTATGACGACGGACGGATTTGCGGAAAGCGTCGACCTGATGAAAAAGGACCTTGAACTTTTCCGCAAATACAACATAAACGCCGTGAGAACGTCGCATTATCCGCCGCATCCGCTTTTTACAAAACTTTGCGACGAGTACGGGATTTACGTTCTCGAAGAAGCGGATATCGAAACGCACGGGCTGGAAACCATACATTATTACGGCGATCCGCGGCATTTCGATGATCTTGCGAACGACCCGTTGTATAAAGACGTCTACCTGCACCGTCAGGAGAGAATGTACGAAAGAGATAAAAACAGGACGTCCGTCATTATGTGGTCGCTCGGCAACGAAGCCGGATGGGGGGAGAATTTTAAGGCGGCGAGCGAATATCTCCACGCCGCGGACAGCCGCCCGGTACATTACGAGGGGAACACCACGAGAATGCTCCCCGAAACGGAGTGGAGAGACCCGGAATATATGGACGTCGCGTCAATGATGTATGCGAGCGCAGAAACCTGTAAAAAGAAGATTTCGGCGGGAATAGGCAAACCGTTCATGCTGTGCGAATACACGCACGCCATGGGCAATTCCTGCGGGGACGCGAAAGAATACTGGGATTATATTTACAACGAAAAAACATTCCTCGGCGCGTTCGTCTGGGAATGGTGTTGCCACACGGTCAGAACGGACGACGGCAGATTTTTGTTCGGCGGCGATTTCAACGAAAAAGAGCCTTGCAGCCGTTATGACGGCAAGTTCTGCGTGGACGGACTCGTCGATACGGACAGAAGAGTTCATCCGTCGCTTTACGAAATCGGGCAGATTTACGCGCCCGTGGACGCGGAGAAAACCGCGGACGGATTCCGCGTTGTCAATCGTTACGATTTCCTCCCGCTCGATAAAATTTCGCTCAGATGCCGTTACGAAGTAAACGGCAAAACGGTGAAAACGGAAGAATATTCCTTGCTCGGCATAAAGCCGAAAGAGAGCCGGGAATTTAAGATCAACTTCGAAAAGTCGGGCTATAGCACGATTATCATGGAGTTTTTCAGTGAATCGGAAAAGGTTGCGACAAGACAGATAGTCCTTTCCGGCGATTATCCCGTGAAAGAAAAAACGGGCAAAGCGGAGGTTTGTCGGGGCGAAAGAACGCTCGTTGCGAAATGCGAAGAATATACTGCGACCGTCGGAAAAGACGGAATGCTCGAAAGCGTGAAAACAGGCGACGGCGAAGAGATTATGCTCGCGCCGATGAAATTCTCGCTCTGTCGCGAGCCGATAGATAACGACCTGCCTTATCTCGAAGAATGGCAAAGGCTCAGGCTGGCGTTTGTCCGCTCCCATGCGGACGAGATAACCTGCGAAGGCAACCGTGTTTTCGTCAAAGGCAAAATTCTTGCGGATATCGTCGAGCCGCTTTACGATTTCGAACTATGTTACGAATTCTGCGGCGACGCGATCGGCGTTTCGCTGATCGCGAAAAAGAGAGAATGGGTGACGAATCCCGCGCGTTTCGGGCTGAAATTCACTCTGCCCGAGAAGTTTGACGAATGTGAATATTTCGGCAGAGGCGACGTGGAAAATTATCCGGACAGAAAGTTCGGTCTTGCCGTTTCGCATTATAAAAACAAGGTTTCGGAGATGAATTTTATGTATCTGAAACCGCAGGATTGCGGTGAGCGGTGCGATTGTCGCAAGGTGAGCCTGTTCTCGCAAGATAAAGCGTTTTCCGTGGTATCGGGAAAGGATTTCTGCTTCCAGGCGACTCCTTACGATATCGGGGATTATCGTAAACACGACTATATGATGGAAAAAAATACGGGGAAAACGATGTTGTTTCTCGACGCGAAAACGACGGGAGTAGGCTCGGCTGCGTGCGGTGCGCCACTTGCGGCGCGTTACGAAGTGAGAGACGAAGAAATAAAAATGTCGTTCGACCTCGTACTTTGTAAACTGTGATAAGGAATGTAATGCTTATGCTTACTGAAAAAGCGTTTGAAAAAGCCAGGCCCGTGTGGGCGGAAGGCGAGGAAAAAACGATGAATCTCTCGTGCGTGTTCGCATGGGAGGTCGGCGCGAGTTCCGAACTGGTGTTAAGGCTGACGGCAAGTTGTTTTTACAGAGCGTTTTTAAACGGCGAACTCGTCGCTTACGGACCGGCGCGCGCGGCGCACGGTTTGTTCCGCGTGGACGAATGGAAACTTCTCGGCGCAACCCGCGAAAAAAACGACGTGGTTATCGAGGTCGCGGGGTATAACTGCAAGAGTTTTTATTCTCTTGACCAACCTTCGTTTTTGCAGGCGGAAGGATTGGCGGACGGAAAAATAGTTTTCGCGACGGATGAAAATTCCGATTGCAGAATTTTAACGGAAAGACTCAGAAAAACCGCAAGGTTTTCCTTTCAGCGGAGTTTTACCGAGTGTTATCGGTTCGATCTTCCTCCGCAGTCGTTCGCCCATTCGGCTTCTTTCGGCAAAAAGGTTGCCGTCTGCGAGACGGAACCGAAAAAAACGATTCCGAGGGGCATCGATTATCCTATATTTAAAGAGGAAAAATTCGGATTTACCGAATGGGGAACGTTTGAGCGCGACCCCATGCGGAAATTTACCGACGTGAGATATCTCACCGATAAGGAAATCTGTATTTTCGACAGGGACGAACTGGAAGTAAAGCCGTTCGACGAAGCGTTCGGCTTAACCTATCGGAAAAACGCCGCCGAAACGTATAGCGGCGAGTTAAAAAGCGGGGAGTACGCGCTTTTCCGTTTTCCTTATTCACTGACGGGGTTCATCGTTACGGGATTTACAGCCAAAACGGACGCTAAAATTTTAGTCCTGTTCGAAGAGGTCGATAATAGAGCGAAAAAGGACGATAATCAACCTATAGCCATAGATTTCTGGCGTAATGACACGATAAACATCATCGATTACGCGGTTAAAAAAGGCGAGTTCAAGCACATATCTTTCGAGCCTTACACGGCGGCGTATATAAAAATCGTGGTGCTTTCCGGTGAGATAAATATAGGCGAAACGGGAATGATCCGTTACGAAAACCCGAACGCCGGCAGGCTGGAATTTGAGTGCGACGACGAAAAGCTCAACGTCGTTACGGAAGCGGCGAGAAGAACGCTTGCTCAGAATTCCGTGGACGTTCTCACGGATTGTCCGTCCAGAGAGCGTGCCGGGTGGCTGTGCGATTCCTATTTTTCGTCGCGGGCGGAAAAACTTTTCACCGGCGGCAACGCCGTGGAGAGGGTTTTCCTCGAAAACTACGCTTATCAGTCCGAAAATATCGGGCTGGGGAAGGGCATTCTCGCGATGTGTTATCCCGCCGATTTCGGCAAGCCGGAGTTTATCCCCAACTGGATGATGTTCTATCTTCTGGAACTCGAGGATAATTTCCGCAGAACCGGCAACGAAGAAACGCGTTCCGGGAGCGAGGAAAAAGCGCGAGGAGTCATTTCTTACTTTAAAAAATTCGAAAATGAATACGGACTTTTGGAAAATCTCGAAAACTGGGTTTTCGTGGAGTGGTCGAAGGCAGGCGATCCCGATTACGTGAAGGGAGTCAACTTTCCGTCGAACATGCTTTACGCGGCTGCCCTTGCGGCGTTCGGCGAACTTTACGGAGAAAAAGAGTACGTCGAAAAGGCCGAAAAGATGAAAGAAACCATCCGCAAACTCTCGTATAACGGCGAATTTTTTGAAGATAACGCGATAAGAAAGGACGGGAAACTCACTCACGTCGGGCATACTACGGAAACCTGTCAGTATTACGCGTTTTACTTCGGAACGGCTACCCGCGAAACTCACCCCGCGTTATATAACGCGTTGCTCGAAAAGTTCGGACCTTTGCGCGACGAAACCAAGGTTTATCCGTCGGTTGCCAAGTCTAACGCGTTCATCGGCAATATGCTTCGTTCGGACTATCTCGTCCGCGAGGGGCTGGGGAGTAAATTTCTCGAAGAAGCGAGAGAATATTATTACAGAATGGCTTCCGTGACGGGTACTCTCTGGGAGCATGACAGAATTCAGTGCAGTTTAAATCACGGTTTCGGCGCGTACGCGGCTAATATGATCGTCCTTTCGCTCAGCGGATACCGCTATACGGACGAAACGAGCAGAACCGTTCACATAAGAAAAGAAACTTCGCCCATAGGCTACCGGATATCTATTCCGGTGAACGGCGGATTCGTGAAACTCGAAAACGGAAAGAGCGGCAAAACCGTTTCCGTGCCGGACGGATATTCCGTTTCGGAAGAATAAAAGAAAAATCGTTGCCGCGCCGGGGTGAAGCAATCGCCGCGCGGCGGAGAGGGAAAAATGAAGAAAAAATTATTGTCTGTTTTGATTGTGATGGCGATGCTTTTCTGTTTCGCCGTCGCGTGCGCCACGGACGAGGGTTCGCAGTCGGGGAATCCCGGGGAGAGCGGCTCATCGGTGAAAGAAAGCGTGTCCGCGAGCGAATCTGCGGAGGACCTTTCCGATTACACTTTGCCTTCGTCCGCACCCGTGTATGACGAGATAGATATGACGGCTTATACGGACATGTATTTCGACGCGGACGGCGGCGACGACGCGAACGACGGATTTTCGGAAGAGTCGCCGAAAAAGAGCGTTCCGGCTCTGAACGACGCGATTCGCAATCAGTCCCAAAAGGGCGCGCTCAGAATCTGCCTGAAAGGCACGTTCCGCGGCTGCGTTGAAATAAGCGGATATTCCGCAAGCAAAACAAGCCCGCTCATTGTTACTTCTTACGGAGGCAAACAAGCCGTTATCGACGGAAACGGGGCGGAAAACGCCGTTATTATAAGCGGCGGAAACATCCGGCTCAGAGACGTGGAAATCACGAACCCGAAAGGGCTTCGCGGCGTTTACGTTTTCACCACGGGGCATTACGAAAACCTCGTGATTTCCGGTTGTTATATCCATAACGTCAACTGGAACTGGACGAAGAGCGACGCCGAAGAAAGTTATTTTAACCGTCTGGACGAACTCGGCAAAGAGGGCGTTGCGGAAGTCGATTCAGTGTTTGTTTACGAGCGCGGCGGCATAATTTTCAACACCGCAACGGGTTCCGCGCCCTGCTGGCTCGAAAACGTCTGGGTGGAAAACAACACGATTGAAAAAGTTTCGAGAAGCGGCGTTTTCATGACGAGCAACTGGATTAAGAAAATCGGCGTGGCGTGGGGCGTGAATCCCTATTGCGACGACGACCATGGTTATTACCCGTCCAAAAACGTCAATTTCGTCGGCAACAAAGTCAATCTTACCGGCGGCGACGGACTCGTGATGATAGGCGTTAAAGGCGGTTATTTCGAAAGGAACGTATCTTACCACGCTAATTTCCTCGGCAGATCGGGGACGGCAAACGTGGGAATGTGGCCCATTTCATCGTCCGATATCGTGATGCAGTATAACGAGGCGGCTTATTGTCACCTTGCGAACGGCGGCGCGGACGGCGAGGGCTTCGATATAGATATCGGTTGCAGAAACATTCTCTTCCGTTACAATTATTCTCACGATAACGACGGCGGCGGAATTCTGCTTTGCAACACGGGCGGACAGGTTACGCTTTGCGACGAGGAAGGAAACGTAAGAAAGGACGAGAACGGCAAAGTCGTCACTCTGAAAGGCCGCGCGGAATGGAGCGACGTTTTCATCAAGAACAACGTTTTTGCCCGCAACGGCAAAAAGAAAGGAAACTTCCCCGCGCTCATGCACGTGGCCGGTTCGTGCGAAAACGTGTACTTTGAAAACAACACCGTTATTTTCACCGATAACGCTAAGCAGCCGCTCATGACGGTAACGAAGTGGGACAGCGAATACGATTCGTCTTCGCCGAACAAGTTCTATTTCAGAAACAACGTGTTTTTAAGCCCCGTTGCGAACGAGAGTTATCTCAAATTTACCCATATGGGCGAAGATTATCTCTTCCGTTCCAACGTCTATCACAACATGAGCATCAGTTTTGCGGAAATCGCTTCCGATTCGAAGGCGTTTTCGTTCGACCCGCTCATCGAAATGCCGGGCGACCTGAGAGGTTACGATAAGATTTACGATTTCGCCCC
The DNA here is from genome assembly GCA_022781715.1 of Clostridiales bacterium. GTDB lineage: Bacteria > Bacillota > Clostridia > Christensenellales > Borkfalkiaceae > UBA10281. The sequence goes on from JALETB010000101.1 coordinate 31,183, forward strand.
GGGCGAGAAAAAATGTTCGGAAGGAGCGGTGCTTATAAAAGGCAGAAATCTTTACGACGCCGCGGGAAAAAACGTTAAAAACAGGAGATATTTCGGAGCGATCGCCGCATGACGAACAACGGGCGGCGGCAGACTTCAGAATATAAAATAAAATCAGAAAAAATCGATTTCGCCGGTTCCGCGCCCTATGGGGGAGATCAAGCGTTTTCGCCTGAACGGCGCGAGGAAAGCGGAACGAAAAAACAGGAGGAAAATATATGAAGAAAATCAGACTTTTGGCATTGATTTTGTGCATGGTTGCGGCAACGGCGTGCTTTTTCGCTTGCGGCAACACCGGAACTTCGGAATCCGCCGGCTCGACCGACGGCGAAAACACAATCAGATTGCCGGAAATCGGGCTCGATCTTTTTGAAGACAAGGAACTGACTTTACCCGAGTCGGTTTCGGGACTTGCCACGTGGGCAAGTACGGACGAAACTCTCGTCACGGTCAAGGACGGAATAGTTTCGGCAACCGGACAGAAAGAGGGGGCGGCAGAAGTCAGCGCGACTGTCGGCGACATCCTGGTCATTTACCCGATAAAGGTAGAGGACTCCGGTGAAACGCCTGCTCTGGACGCGACACCGTTTTCCGTTTACAAAGGAAAAACGGCGAACATCAAAGAGTATCTCTCTCTGACGTATAAGGAAATCGAAATAACCGAAGGCGTTACGTATACTTACAACCCCGTCGGCGCTCAGGTTACCGTTGCCGAGGACGGAACGGTCAGCGGCGTCGCTGTCGGAACAACGATAATTAAGGTAAAAGCGACTTACAAAGGATTTCAGACTTCTGCGAAATCCGTTCCGGTTACGATCGAAGAGTCGGATATCGTTAAACCCGCTAAGGATAAAGTTTCGCTTTCCATATTCGAAGACGACGTCGATCCCACTTCTTACGAAATAGAAGCGGAAGCGTTCATCAACGCCGAAAAGGTTGAAGACGCAACTATCGTCGCTTCGATCGAAGAGGGCGAAGAATACGTCGAACTCAACGGACTCACCATAACCGCGAAAGCGGTCGGTAAAGCGGTGATTCTTCTCACTTACAACGGCGAAACGATGACCGTTACGGGCAGAATCGAAGTCACCGTTCACGACGACACCGTGGAATATAAAGCGGGCGCGAATATGATATCGAACGGGGAAAGTACGTTCAATAAGGTTTTCGACGGCGAGTTTAAAGATTGTTATGAGTTCACTCTCGGCACCAAAGGCAACTATTGGGATAACGCCGTTACCAACTCTTCCGTCACAGATATTGCGAATGAGGGATACAAGACGTTCTCTTACGAAATTTATTTCGTAGACAGCGCTTCGCTCGTGGTTTATATTCCTTCGGCTTTCCAGAGCAATTCCGGAGCGTACTGTATGTACGACCTTTCCACCACGGGGAATAAATTCAGATCCGTGATGGGAACATACACCGGCGACGATGACCTTCTCCACATTTACGGAGCGGACGGACAACGCCTTGCCGACGAAACCGAACTCGTAACGGGTCAGTGGTATACCATCGTTTACGATCTTTCCACTTATTCCGACGGCTGGTCCATGTTGGGCTTCTCCATCAACGCCACGGCGAACGGACAGAAAGCATACCTCCGTAACTTCGCGTTCCACACCACGGCTAATCTGCTTCCGAACGGAACTTACGACGCACGTCATCCGATAGGCGAAGTGGAAGACCCGGAAGTGACTAACGAAAAGGACGACTTCATTAACAAACTTATTATCGGCTCGAAGGCTGTTTCGGTCAAAAAGGTCGTAAACGGCGATTTCGCGGGTTCGTATAAGATCAGAAGTCAGACTTCGGCTACAGTCGGATCGATTTCCTTCGGCGACATTCACAACCGGGCTTTCGAACCGCAGGAATTCTTCGCCAAAGGATACCATTATATCAAATTCGATATTTATATCGCAAGCGGCAACGGACTCGGTATTTGTAACTGGGTCAAGGGCGTAGACGGCAAAGCGGACGTCAAACTCGAAACGACTATCACTCCGGACACCTCAACGCACGACACCGTTCGCATTTATAACGAAAGAGGGAACATTTCCGCGCTTAAACAGGGCGGCTGGTACACCGTTCTCGTCGACGTGCCTTATGATGAAAACAATCTGCCCGAATGGGATCTGTTCTATATCGGTTTGCCCGGCTCCAAATACGTGCCTGCGATCGGATACGTCAGAAATTTCGAATATCTTAAAACCGACCCCGAAATCGTCGGCGATAGCAGCCAAATCGCGCAGGAATTAACCACGGCGGCAAGCCTCGTTAAGCAGACGGAAGCGATCGACGGCGTTGAAGAGGCTTATCTCTATACGAACAACACCTTAAACTGGTACACCGGCAGACTTGACTTTAAGCCCGAAACTTACTTTAATAAAGCCGTCGCGCTTAAAGTAAGATATAACGACGCGGCTCGTTTGTTCTTCTCTATAAACTACGTAAACTCTTATGACAGAAACAGCTGGACGTTCGATAAGAACATTCACCATTTCACTCTTAGCGGAGAATACGTCAAAACACCCGTCGAAAACGTCTGGTACGAACTCGTTATCGATCTCACCGCTACGGGAAATAGGGACTGGATGAATTACATCACCATGGACGTAACCGGCGCAACCGGCAATGGCGTTTACATTGCGGATCTCAGAATTCTCGACGAATGTCCTTTTGATGTTCCCGAAGAAGA
>JALETB010000029.1 GCA_022781715.1 Clostridiales bacterium
GTGTTCGTCGGTCAATATCCGCCGAAGTTTATGGGAGTCGCGATTTTCGCCTGTCCGTTTTCCGCGCCGAAAGCGACGTGAAGATTGACTTTTTGTCCGTTTACGATAACGAAATCGGAAATGAGCGGGGAGAAATAATAAACGTTGTCGAAACATTCGCCAGATTCTCTGAAAATCTCTTTCGCCCTGAGATTTTTCAAAAGCGTCCGGACGTCGTTTTCCGCCATAAAGCAACTTTCGCCTTTTTTCTTTTTCAAAGTCGCCCCGAATTGCAGAAAGCGGGAAGTCGGTTTTTCGCTTGTCAGCCCGCCGCCGTTCGTTTCGTAAAATATTTCGTAATGGTTTCCGCCGTCAAGAATTGTTCCGCCGCTTGTTTTGAGCGAGAATGCCGCGAGGCAAACGGCGACAAGGCAAAAGAGTATTTTTTTCATAGTTCGTATTATTGACAGTGAAACAAAATAATATACAAAAAGGGCGCGGCGAGCATTTTGCAAAATGCTCGCCGCGCCCGGCGTTCAAAAAATTATATACCGATTATTAGACGCTTATAAAATTATATACCGATTATTATAGGTTACCGATTATTATAGGTTTATATCGCTGCCTTTAAGCCCTATTCTCGAAAAAAGCCTTATTCGTTCTTTGAGCGAGGGCGTGTTTTCGAACGCCCTTTCGGAAAACATTCCGTCGCTCGTGGCGAGAGAAGAGGCTATTTCATGCCCGATTACGGCAAAAGTCGTTTCTCTGAAAAGGCTTGCGGTTTCTTCGTCCTGAAATTCGCGGACGAGTTTCTTTTTGGGGTAATCGCAAACCATTCTCGCGAGCGGCAGGATGTTCGCCGCGATACATTTGTCGTAAAATTTCTTCGCGTCGAAATCTTCGGGTTGTTTGTCGACATTGAAAACCACGCTCCGGATTCCGTTTTTAACGGCGAAGTCGATTGTTTCGTCTTCGTCGCCCTCCATAACAAGCGCGGAAATTGCCCCGAAACCGTTGCTCGCGGCAACGAATTCCGAAACTTTTTTCAGTTTTCTCGGCGGGAGTTTCATTTTGTAATTAAAGAAAAGCGTGGCAGCGAGGTCGATTTCGTAATAAACGTTGGCTGTGTCCTCGAGTCGTTTTTCGTCGTGTTCGGAGAGCGAAATCCCGAGATCCTGCGTGATAAACGCGGTTATTTTATCCGCCGCTTTAAATTTTTCGATGATTGCGTCCGCAAGGCAGACGAAAACATCCTCCGTGGAGGTTGTTTTGAAAAACGACCGCGGGGGAGTGGAAACCGTAATTCCGTATTTTTTCAGGCGCGAATTAAGTTTGCCGAGAAGTTGGTCGGTAAAGTCGTTCTGAATTTTTCTGTAAAAGAAAAGGTCAAAGTTGAACGCCTTCACGTTTTTGTGGGGAATACCCATCGAAATCATTCTGACGGGCGCGCCCTTTTCGTCTTCTACGTCCGTCTCCGCGCCGATATAATATAAGCCTCCGAGGATTTTTTCGGCTTTCATCAGTTCTTTCGCGCCGGAAAGTGAAGCGTAATCGACTATCGCGACGGCGGGAAAACCGTTTTTCATCAGCCTGTAGGCTTCGAGCGACGGCGTTGAGCCAAAGCAGGAATACTCGGTGCGGCAATGAAAGTTAAAGTTGGCTTTCGGGTTTTGTTCCACGCCGAAATCCTCGCTTGCCGCAAGTTTTTTCAGAGCCGAAAGCCGTGAAAATCTCCCTTTTTTTCTTAAATTAGAAACTAATTGTTCGTCCTGCATAACATCACCCGATAAAATATGTAGAATAACTATAGCATTTAATCCGCCTTTTGTCAAGCGGAATGACTATCGAATCGCACGCAAGCGGCACGGTTAATCGATTTCGGTGAAGAAAACGTCCTTTTTTGTGAAAACTTGTCTAAAAATTTAAAATCGCCGAAAAATCCTAAAAAACGGTTGATATTTTTTGAAAATATGTTATAATGAACCTAAGCGCACTGGGAATGAGCGAAATTTTGTTTTCAGGTTCGCAAATCAAGGAATATTGGAGGAAATTATGAACAAAAGTGAATTTATCAGGGCTTATGCAGACAAACTTGGCGTAACGATCAAAGAGGCAGACGCAAACTTCAACGCGTTGGTGGAAACGCTCACCGATTCTCTTAAGAACGGAGAGTATATTCACATTTCGGGCTTCGCTACTTTCGAAATCAGGGACAAAGCGGCAAGAGACGGCGTTAACCCCCTCACCGGCGAAAAGGTTCAGATCAAAGCATGCAAGGCTCCCGCGGTTAAGTTCAGCAAGACCTTTAAAGACGTTTTCAATAAATAATTATCGATAAAACAGCGATCAGGTTCGGCAAAATTGCCGAACCTTTTCTTTTCACAAAAAAATCGTTAAAAAAAAGCCTCTTAATATTTACAAAAGAGGGCATGTGTGGTATAATAATTTAATAGTTAAAAAACGTCGAGTGTAGGGTAGCGTTATAAGAAAAAAACGCGGAAATGGCGAAGAAGATGCCTTTTCGGTAATTAGTGATGACGAATGGATTCCCCAGGCAAAAATTGAAACGAACGGAGGGCGACAACATGAAAAACACCAATAAAGAAATGTCGGTAAGGCTTCTCAACGCCCTTTCCGAGGATTACAAGACGGACGCGAAACTTCAGAGCGACAAAGAACTTACTCTTTCGCTTGTCGAAAAGAGACCCGAATTGTACGAATACGCTTCCGACACGCTTAAAGCCGACGAGGAGATCGCCTCGATTTGTTTCAGAAACGACGGGCGGCTCATTCGCTTCGCGCCGGAGAGCGTTCGTTCGGATCCCAAAATCGCGCTTATCGCCGCAACCGATTATCCCCTTTGCGTTTCGTTTCTGACGGGCGAGGCGGCGAACTCGAGAGAAATCGCGGAAGTCGTTGCAAAAAGCGGCGGCTCGGCTATCGAAGCGTTGCCCGAAAAATATTTTTCCGATAAGGAAATCGCCCGCATAGCGGTAACGAAAAACGCGAAAAATATCCGTTTCTTTTCGGAAAGCGTAAGGGCGGACGAGAGCGTTTGTCTTGCCGCGCTTGCTCAGGACAGAACGGTGTGCGTTTATTTTGCGGACGACGCCTTTGCGAGCGATAAAGTTTTCGAGCGTTCCGTGCGGGCGGACAGGGGAGTTATCGGCGCAAACACGCTTACCAACGATATGCCGCTCGGACTTTTCGAAAAAATTGCCGAAAAAAACATGACCATCAGGCTCACTGCGCAAAAACTTGACCTTCTTACCATAGACTATGATAAATTGTACGCCGTTTTAAGCGTGTGCGAGGGCAACGTTATCCGCAAAAAGGAACTGCTCATGCGCGTGGTGGAAAAGGACGACAGAAAATGCGCGGAACTTTTGTGCGAAAAATTCTCTGTTTTGCCGCAGACGGTTAAGGAAATTCTCCCTTACGCCGTTCAGCACAGAAAAATGCGCGTTTTGCCCTACCTTATGTCCTTTATGAACGCGAGAAGCGTGGGCGAAAGGGAGGAAAGAGAAAAAATAATCCGCGGGCTGAAGCGCAATTCTCCCAAGGCTGTGCAGACGCTTTTCGATTCAGTCGCCGAATACAAAAACGACAGGGAAGTTATTCTGCTCTGTGCGGGCGTGAACGGCGAGATTCTGAAATATATCGAGGATTCGCCGCTTTTCCGCGACCCGGAAATAGTTTCGGCTTGCGTTAAAAGTTATGTGGTAAAAAATGCCGACAAGCCTTTCGTGCAGTGGTTCAAGGACGCGAAATTTTCTTACGACGACCTGAAAGTTCTGTGCCGGAAAGATTACCGCAATTATTTTGCATTAAGCAATGATTTGCAAAAGGACGTCGGTTTATGCGTGGAAGCGGTGCGCTCGGGGATCGGCGTTTACGATAAAATGGACGAGGAAATGAAAAAAATCCCCGCGGTTAAAGAGGCGAAAAGATGAGCGGACTTACGGAAAGCGCAAACGAAGTTTTAAAACTCGCCGTTTCGGCATTCGGATCGTCTTATTCTTATCTCGCTTACGCCGTGGGAAAAGCCGGACCGACTGTGACGGAAGAAAAACCGTTTTGTTACACGGACGGCAAGGGCATATATTTCGGCGAAAAACAATTGTTGTTTCAAACCGCGTCGAGGGGCGTGGAACTTGCGGTGCTGGGGCTTTGCCATACTATTTTGCATTGCTTGTTTCTGCATCCGTTCAGAGCTGCCGAAAAAGACGCGGACGTTTACGACGTCGCATGCGATTTAACGGTCGCCTATTACGTGGACGAACTCGGCGTTCCCTTCGGCGACAGAAAACATCAGGAATACAGAAAACACCTCTATAAGTCGATTATCGAGCAATTTGGAGGCGTAACGGAAAGTTTTTGTTCGGCTTATCTCGCCGGGATTGACAAGGAAAAACTCGAAGAAATCGGCAACGCCATCAGGGTTTGCAGTCACTTTTTGTGGCGGCGCGGCGAGCAGAGCGGAAACGGCGGCGGAGCGGCCGGTCAGGATAATCGCGACGAGGGCGAAGAAGATAAAAACGCGGAAAAACAGTGGATAGAAATCGCGAAGAAGATTATTCCGAGGCTCGGAAAAGACCAGCGCGAACTTCAAAGGCGGCTCGAAAACATAACGGGCGGGAAGAGAGATTACCGCAAACTTCTGGAACGGTTCATTAAAACGAGCGAAAAACGAACGCCCGACGACGATTTCGACTATATATTTTATTGTTACGGGTTGAGCCTTTATAAAAACGTTCCGCTTATCGAAAACTTAGAGACGAGCGACGCGAAAGATTATTCGCAGATAGTCGTTGCCATCGACGTGTCGGGCAGCACCGCGGGCGAACCGGTGAAGGTGTTTTTAAGAGAGGTTTATTCCATTTGTTCGCAGATTTCCGAGCGCGACAACCTCAGGCTCAGGATAATTCAATGCGACAGCGAGATCCGTTCCGACGAGATTATCGACGGCGACGAAGATTTCAGCAACAAAATGAAGAATTTCAAACTCGAGGGCGGCGGCGGAACCGATTTCCGACCTGTTTTCGAGCGGCTCGAACTCGATAAAAAACGCGGCGCGAAAATCCGCGCTCTGTTTTATTTCACCGACGGATACGGTACTTTCCCAACGGAAAACCCTGATTTCAAAGTGTGTTTTCTTCTTTACGGCGAAAACGCGGATGAAATTAAAACGCCGTATTTTGCATACAAAATCATTCTCGATAAGGACGATCTTTCATGAAATGCTTTGCGTGCGCAAAAGAAACGCCTGCATAAAAGCGAAACTCAAACGATTTTAACGCCGAAAGGAGAAATTTATGAACATTCTCGAAGCAAAAAACGAAATTAAAAACACGATAAGAATTTACCTTGCCAAGGACGCGAACGGCAACTACGAAATCCCCGTGGAAAGGCAACGCCCCACGCTTGTCATAGGCGCGCCGGGAATAGGAAAAACGGCGATAATGAGTAAAATTGCCGCCGAACTGGACATAGGTTTTTTAGGTTACACGATAACGCATCACACGCGTCAGTCGGCAATAGGTCTGCCGTTTATATCCAAAAAGAACTTCGGCGGTAAGGAATATTCCGTTACGGAATATACGATGAGCGAAATAGTCGCCGAGGTTTACGAGGCGATCGAAGCGCAGGGCAAAAAAGAGGGCATTTTGTTCATAGACGAAATCAACTGCGTTTCGGAGACTCTTGCGCCCGCGATGCTCGAACTTCTGCAACATAAAAAATTCGGAACGCATAAAATCCCCGACGGCTGGATTTTAACCGCCGCGGGCAATCCCGAAGAATTCAACAAATCGGTCAACGAACTCGATATGGTAACGCTCGACAGGGTGAGAAAACTCGACGTCGAACCGGATTACGAAGCGTTCAAAACTTACGCGCTCAATTCGGGCGTGCATAGTGCGATCGTCGGATTTTTGTCGCTCAACAGCAACTGCCTTTTCACAGCGGAGAAAAAGCCCGAGGGGCTTGAACTCGTAACCCCGAGAAGTTGGGAGGACCTTTCTTACGCGATTTTCGAGTACGAAAAACTCGATATCCCCGTCAATATGTCGCTTATCGGCGGATATATCCAAAGTTCCGCGATAGCGAGCGAGTTTGCCGGGTACTACGCGATTTTCCGTAAATTCGGCGCGATCGTTTCGGGCGACGAGGTGGAAAACGGCAGCCTTACGGATATCGACCTTTCGGGGAGCAACTTCGAGGAGAAATTCGCGCTTTCGGAAATCATGCGCGCAAAAGCGGTGAAGATAGCCGACAAAGCGATGGCTAAGGTGGAAGCGGCGGACGCCGCGCTCAAAGCCGCGGGAGCGGAAAACGTGAACGTCTGCGTGAAGGAACTTCTGGGCAAATACAAGTCGGGCGCGCTCAGCAGATATCAGAAATCGGAATACAGAGCGGTTATAGAAGGGCTTTCCGCCTCGGATCCGCGCGATTTTGCCGCAAAATACGCCGCGGAGTGCGAAGAATACGGGCAGAGCCACGTTAAAAAGATAGAAAACGTTCTTTGTTTTGCCGAAAAATCGCTCGGCAAAGGTCAGGAACTCACGTCTGCCGTAACTTCTATGCTCACGAGCGAAAATTTCGTGGGATTCATCGCTAAGTTCGGTTGCCCCAAGTTTTACGAACTCAACGGCGAACTTCTTCTCGGCGGAGACAAGGCGAGAGAAATCGCCAAGCGCGCGATAAAAACCGCGTCCGGGAAATAAGAGGAAATAATTTTCCGCGCGTTGCCGCGCACTTTTGCTCCGCAATACTTTTGCCCGGCAATATTAACAGAATATGAACAAAGTTTTTTCAAACGTTAAAAAATATAAAAAAGAGTGTTTTCTCGCACCGCTGTGCAAACTCGCGGAAGCTCTGCTGGAACTTCTCGTTCCGCTTTTCGTCGCGGATATCATCAACCGCGGAGTGAACGGCGGAGATACCGGAGTTATAATCAAGGACGCGATTATAATAGTCGCGCTCGCGGTCGTCGGATTCGGCTTTTCGATTTTCGGGCAGTATTTCTCTGCGAAAGCCGCCACCGGCTTTTCGTCGGAAGTGAGAGCGGGATTATACAAAAAATTGCTTTCCGCGCCCCTTTCCGAAACGGACAAGATGGGCGTTTCTTCGATGCTCACGCGGATGACGAGCGATATAAACCAGATGCAGAGCGGGCTTAACATTGCGTTAAGGTTACTTTTGCGTTCGCCGTTCGTCGTTCTCGGCGCGTTCGTATGCGCGTTTTTAATCGACGCGGAAGTGTCGCTCGTCTTTCTTGCAACCATTCTCGTTTTGTCGATAGCCGTCGTCGCGATCATGAAGATAACGATGCCCAAATACGTCAAAGCGCAGAAACTTCTCGACGACGTTGCCCTTTCCGCCCGCGAAAATCTCACGGGCGTCAGAGTAATCAGGGCATTCGGCGCGGAAAACGACGAAGTGAAAACTTACGAAGCGAAAAATGCGAAACTCGAAAGATTTCAGAACGCCGCAGGTAAAATTTCGGCTCTTTTAAATCCGCTCACGTTCACGATAGTCAATTTTGCCATAGTCGCCCTTTTGTGGTGCGGCGCGATTAAGGTCAACGACGGAGTTCTTTCGCAGGGTATGACGATCGCGCTTTACGATTATATGTCGCAGATTCTCATCGAACTCGTCAAATTCGCAAACCTCGTCGTTTCGATCTCCCGCGCGCTGGCTTCGGCGAGAAGAGTTCAGTCCGCGCTCGATATGCCCGACGAAACGAGCGGAATCGAAAACGACGATACCTCGGACGCTTATATAGAATTCAGAAACGTCGGCGTGACTTATGCGGACGGTTCGACGGGCGTTAAAAACATCGATTTTAAGGCAAACAAAGGCGAAACGATAGGCATAATCGGCGGAACGGGCAGCGGAAAATCCACCGTCGTCAATCTCTTGCCGCGGCTTTACGACGTGAGCGAGGGCGCGGTTTTCTTAGACGGAAAGGACGTGAGAAGTTATCCGCTCAAAGAATTGAGAAAAAAAATCGGCTCGGCGTTGCAACGCCCCGCGATTTTTAAAGGAACGATACGTTCAAATGTTCTTCCGCTCGGCGAAGCGGACGAAGAAAGGCTTTCTTCCGCCGTCGACACCGCTCAGGCTCGCGACGTGGTGAACGCCAAGGAAAACGGTTACGATTCCGTTCTCGAGCAGAACGGCAGGAACCTCTCGGGCGGGCAGAAACAGAGAATTTCCGTCGCGAGGGCTATCGCCAAACGCCCCGAAGTGCTTATTCTCGACGACAGTTCGTCGGCTCTCGATAATATAACCGATCTGAAATTAAGGCGCGCGATAAAATCGCTCGATTATCCCGTAACCACGTTCATCGTTTCCCAAAGAGCGTCGAGCGTGCTTGGCGCGGATAAAATAATCGTTATGGACGAAGGCGGAATCGTCGGAATCGGCACCGCGGACGAACTCAGAAAAACCTGCGCCGTATTCCGCGAAATCGAGGATTCGCAGTCCTCGTCGGAGGTGCGCAAATGAGCGGGAAGAATAATATGAGCGTAAAGAACGCTGACGTTAAAAATAAAGGCGTGATAAAACGCCTCTGGAAATACGCTTCCAAATTCCGCGCGGCATTCGTCGTTTCGCTTGTGGCTTCGGCGATTTACGTTGCGTTTTCGCTTATTCTGCCGATAATTTTCGGCAAGGCTACCGACCTTATTGTCGGCGAGGACAACGTTTCGTTTTCCGAACTTATCGCGCTGCTTATTTATGCGCTTTGCGCGGCGGCGGGCGCGGGAATCAGCCAATGGATAACCGAAATTCTGTGCAACAAAATTTCCAACGGAATCACCGCGAAAATCCGCGACGACGCGTTCGCGAAATTGCAGAAAGTTCCGCTCAAATATCTCGACGGACGTTCAACGGGCGACGTTTTAAGCGTTGAAATCGGAGACGCCGACAAACTTTCGGACGGGCTTCTGCTCGGATTTTCGAGGTTTTTTACCGGTATAATAACGATTATCGGCACGCTGGCGTTTATGTTTGCGATCAACCCCGTAATCGCGCTCGTCGTTGCCGGGCTTACGCCGATATCCCTTCTCACGGCGAAGTTCATCACCGGCAGAACCTATGGTCTTTTCAAGGCTCAGTCCAAACTTACGGGCGAGCAGACCGCGCTTGTCGAAGAAACTTTGTCGAATTTGCCCACGGTCAAGGCTTATGCCACAGAAGAAGTGAACGGAAAAAAATTCGACAACCTCAACGAAGAACTTAAAACGACATCGTTCAAAGCGTTGTTTTTCTCGTCGCTCACAAATCCTTCCACAAGGCTTATCAACGCGGTGGTATATGCCGCCGTCGCGCTCACGGGCGCGTTGCTTGCGGTCAATGTTCCGCAAGGCGCGTTTCTGGCGGTAACCGCGGGCGAAATACTTTCGCTTTTGAGTTACGCCAACAGATACACCAAACCGTTCAACGAAATCACTTCGGTCATGACCGAACTCACCGGCGCGAAGGCTTGCGCCGCGCGCTTGTTCGAAATTCTCGATGAAGCCGAAGAAGTGCATTCTCCGCTTGAAAAGCCCGTTTCGGGGCTTTCGGGCGACGTGAATATAGACGACGTGTGCTTCTCTTACGTCCCGGACAAGAAACTTATCGAAAACTTCAATCTTTCGGTCAAAAGCGGCACGAAAGTCGCGATAGTCGGACCTACGGGTTGCGGAAAAACCACGCTCATTAACCTTTTGATGAGGTTTTACGACGTGAATTCCGGGGAGATCCGTTACGACGATATTCCGATAACGGAAATAAAAAGGCAGTCTTTAAGGCTCAATATCGGCATGGTTTTGCAGGAAACCTGGATAAGAAAGGCGAGCGTTTACGATAACGTCAGAATAGGCAGAAAGGACGCTACGCGCGAAGAGGTGATTGATGCTTGTAAACTCGCCAATGCGCACGGATTCATAACCCGTCTCGAGGGCGGTTACGACGCTATTATCGGCGAGGACGGGCTTTCTGCGGGGCAGAAGCAACTTCTGTGCATCGCGAGGGTAATGCTTTGTCTGCCGCCGATGCTTATTCTCGACGAAGCCACCTCGTCCATCGATACGAGAACGGAGATGAAGATTCAGCGCGCGTTCGACACGTTAACCGCCGGCAAAACGAGTTTCATCGTCGCCCACAGGCTTTCCACGATAAAGAGCGCGGACGTGATTCTTGTCATGAAGGACGGCAACGTCATCGAGCAGGGTACTCACGCCGAACTTCTTGAAAAACACGGGTTTTATTACGATTTATATAACAGTCAATATGCGGCTGTTTCCGCCAAAGGGGCTTAAAAAATGACCTGAAGGCATACGCAGGGGAAAAGCCGAGGAATTTAACCGCAGAAGCGGCTTAACCGCCGGGGAGTGTAATAGAAATGATCATCACGATTAAAAAACGCGCGGACGAAAAACAACTCGATAATCTCATAGCCTGGCTCAATCGCTCGGGCGTGTCGGCGGAAATCGAAACTTTCGGCGACAGGCTCGCGATAGCCGTTTTCGGCGACGTTTCTCTTATCGATGAAGAACTTTTAAGAGATATGGATATCGTCGAAAGCGTTACGCGGGTGAGCGAAAAATACAAACTCACCAACCGGAAACTTCACCCCGAAAACACCGTCGTGGAAGTCGGCGGGAAGAAATTCGGCGGGGATAATTACACGTTCATCGCCGGGCCTTGTTCGGTGGAGAGCGAAAAACAGATTATCGGCATCGCAAAAGCGGTCAAGGCGGCGGGCGCCACCGCGCTCCGCGGCGGCGCCTTCAAACCGCGCACTTCGCCTTACGATTTCCAAGGATTAAAGTCGGAAGGAATAAAACTGCTCAAAAAGGCGAAGGCGGAAACGGGCTTGCCTATCGTGACGGAAATAACGAGCGTTAAAAGCGTGGACGATTTCGAAGGGGTCGACCTGATCCAGGTCGGCGCGAGAAATATGCAGAATTTCGAACTACTCAAAGAAGTGGGTAAACTCGGTGCCCCCGTGCTTTTAAAACGCGGGCTTGTCAACACCGTGGACGAACTTCTGCTCAGCGCGGAATACGTTATGTCAGAGGGTAACAAAAACGTGATTTTGTGCGAGCGCGGCATAAGAACCTTCGAAACGCTCACGAGAAACACGCTCGATCTGGGCGTTATTCCGCTTTTAAAAGAGCGCACGCATCTGCCGGTCATCGTCGATCCGAGCCACGCATCGGGGTTGAAAAGGCTCGTCGAACCGCTTTCGCTCGCGGCGGCGGCTGCCGGAGCGGATGGGGTTATGATAGAGGTTCATAACGACCCGATTCACGCTCTGTGCGACGGCGCGCAATCGATTTTGCCCGAAGAATTCAAAACCGTTGTTGAAAAAACCGCGGCGATTTTATCCGTCTGCGGCAATAAAAGGATTGAAAAATGAGAGAAACGGTTATAAAAACGCATAAATCTTATAAATATATAGTCTGCGATTCATTCGCGGGGCTTGCGGAGGAACTTTTCGACGTAGTAAAAAGCGACAGGCTTTTCGTCGTTTACGATAAAAACACCAAGAAACTTTTCGCGAAAGAATTGAGAGAGGAACTCTGCGATTTTACGGTTTGCGAAATCGTCGTTCCCGAGGGCGAAAAATGTAAAAATTTCGGCTGCTATAAGCGGCTTGCCGAAAAACTTGCGGAAAACGGCGCGGACAGGACTTCCGCTCTTTTAGCCGTGGGCGGCGGGGCGGTGAGCGATCTCATCGGGTTCGTCGCGGCAACTTTTATGCGCGGGATAACCTATTGCGTTTGCCCGACGACGATTTTGTCTGCTATCGACGCGTCCGTCGGAGGGAAAACCGCCGTCGATCTGAGTTTCGGAAAAAATCTCGTAGGTGCGTTCTATGCGCCGTCTCTTGTGTATACAAACGTTTCGTGTTTCGATTTTCTGCCCGGTCGCGAGACGGAAAGCGGTATGGGCGAAGCGGTGAAATACGCTTTCATAGATAAACGCGTTTCAGCCGGAGATATCTTGGGAGACGTGGAAAATCTCGTTATGAAATGCGTTGAAATAAAGAACGAAATCGTGAAAAAAGACGAGTTCGAAACAAAGCCGCGCGGTGGCAGAACGGTGCTTAATCTCGGGCATACGATAGGGCATGCGTTGGAAGCGTCGAGCGGTTATTCGCTCTCTCACGGACTTTGCGTTGCTTACGGAATTAAGCGAATAATCGACTTATCGGCGGGCTTTTATGGTTTGAGCAATGAAAAAATCGAGGAGATGAACGCGCTTTTGAACGTTTATCCGTTCAACTTTCCGATTGATGCGGATATGCGGGACGTTAAGTCGCGTATGCTGTTCGATAAGAAAGTTTCGGGGAGCGATATAAGGCTCGTTCTCCTTAAAGGCGTCGGCGAATCCGCCGTGGAAAAAGTACCGATATCGAAAGTGTGGAAGTTGTTGAAATGAACGTCAGGATATCGAAATTTTCGGCAAAGGGGAGCGTGGTCGCGCCTCCGTCAAAATCGCTCGCACACAGGCTGCTGATCGCCGCCGCGCTCAAAAACGGGCGTTCCGTCATAAAAAATGTGGGCTTTTCCGCAGACGTGACGAGAACTTGCGATTGTTTAACGGCTTTGGGCGCGAAGATAACGGTTGAAAACGGAAACGCGGAGGTTTACGGAATACAAAATCTTGTCGGCGAGGACTTATCCGGTAAAGAGATTTTCGTCCTGAACGCCGGAGAAAGCGGCTCGACGTTACGCTTTTTAATGCCGGTCGTCGCCGCGTTCGGAATACGCGCGGAATTTATATGCGAGGGCGGGCTTCTTCGCCGTCCGATGGACGAAATAATAAACGTCCTTTCCTCTCACGGCGAAAATATCGAAAAGACAAGCCGAGGTTATGTCCTTTCGGGGAAAATTCAGCCCGGGAAGTACGTTATCGATTGTTCGGTTTCCTCGCAGTTCGCTTCGGGGCTTGCGTTCGCGCTCCCTCTTTTAAGCGGCGAGAGTATCCTCGAAATAACCGGTAAACCCTCGAGTGAAAGTTATTTCGATATGACTTTGAGCGTTCTTAAGCAAAGCGGCATCGGACTCGAAAAAGCGGGCTATAAGTCGATTATCTTCAAAAAAAGCGATTATTCTTTGCCCGATGAAACGGTGGTTACGGGCGATTTTTCCTCGGCGGCGTTTATGCTTTGTCTCGGCGCGCTCGAAGGCAGCGTTACCGTTTCGGGGCTTGAAAGTCTCAGTAGCGGCGGACAGGCGGACGAAAAAATTATAGAAATTTTGCGCCGTATCGGGGCGGAAGTTACGGTCGGGAACGATTTCGTAAAAGTCGCGCATAAAAAATTCAGCCCTATCGAAGCGGACTTTTCGGACGCCCCCGATCTTGCGCCCGTCGTTTGCGTTCTGGCGGCTTTCGCGCAAGGCAAAAGCGTGTTCCGCGGCGTGGAAAGATTGAAATATAAGGAGTGCGACAGGCTTTTCGCTATAGTCGATATGCTTGGCAAAACAGGGATAAAAGCGGAATATAAAGGCGATGTTCTGACTGTTTTCGGCGGCGAGCCGAAGGGCGGTGCGGCATTCGAGGGGCATGGCGATCACAGAATGGCGATGGCTTCGGCGGTTTTTGCTTCCGCGCTCGAACCCGCGAGCGTTATAAAAGGCGCGGAGTGCGTTTCGAAGTCCTATCCCGATTTTTTTGCCGATTTCAGACGGCTCGGAGGTAAAATCGATGTCGGTATTTAACGGAAAGAGAATAAAAGCCGAAATTTACGGCGCGTCGCGCGGGGAAAAAATCGGCGTGAAGATAAGCGGACTTGACGGTTTTTCCTTTGACGAAGATAAACTGAAAGGGTTTTTAAGGCGGCGCAGCCCTTCCGCCGATGTTTATTCCACGGCAAGAAAGGAGCGCGATATCCCGATTTTTTCGGGCGAAATCACGAGCGAAATCACGAGCGAAATCACGAGCGAAATTGCCGGTGAAACTATGGGCGAAATCGCGGGCGGCGTTACCATCAGAAAAATCGGCGGCGAGTTTGCTTGCGAAATTATAAACGAGGACGCGGCGAAAATAACCTCTGAAAAGGCGAGCAAAAAAAGCGAAGTCGCCCCGGAAGCCGACAAGGAAACCGCCTGGACGAATTTTTACGGAATACCTCGTCCGTCGCACGCCGATTACGTGAGGTATGCCCTTGCGGGTACTCTCGATTTTTCGGGCGGGGGCGAGTTTTCTGGCAGGCTGACCGCGCCGTTTTGCGTTCTCGGCGGAATCTGCAAACAGATTCTCGAGGAGAATTTCGGCATTAAAACGGTCGCTTATTTAACCTGCGTCGGCAACGTTTCCGGCGAGGATTATTATGACGTTTGCGAAAAGGTGAACATGGCGCACGCGTTTGATTATGTCAACGAGAAGTTGCAAAATAGCAATTTCCCTTCAATTTCCTGCAGCGAGGCGATGTCGGAAGAGATAAAAGAGGCTAAAAACGACGGCGACAGCGTTGGCGCGACGGTTGAGTGCGTTACGACCGGGGTGAAAATCGGGCTCGGCGGCGCGCTTTTCGGCGGGTTGGAAGGCAAAATCGCTTCCGTCGTTTATGCGATTCCCGCCGTCAAGTCTGTCGAATTCGGTTACGGCGAGCGTTTTGCCGCGGCGCGCGGTTCTTTTGCGAACGACGCTTTGGGGTTCGACGAAAACGGAAACGTGATTTTCGAATCCAATCGCTCGGGCGGGATCAACGGTGGCGTTTCGAACGGTGCGGATATCGTGTTCCGCGCTTCGTTCCGTCCGACCCCGACGATTTCTAAGCCGCAGAGAACGGTCGACCTTGTCAACAAGAAAAATATAGAAGCCTCTTTTCGCGGGCGCAACGACGTCTGCGTGGCGGTGAGAGCGGTTCCCGTTGTTGAAAGCGCGGCGGCGATCGCTTTGCTGGACGAAATTCTCGCCGAAAATAAATGACGAATGGGATTCCTATAAATTAAATTTCCGCCGCGGACGAGAAACCGGCAGGAAACGAACAAAATTTAAACCGCAAAGCGGAGTTAAAAATATGACTATAGACGAATTGAGAAAAAAAATCGACGAAAAGGACGACGCTCTTTCCGAACTTTTTGCGGAGAGAATGGCTCTTTGCAAGGAGATAGGCAAAATCAAAGCGGAGGAGAACAAGGCGATTAACGTGAGCGAAAGAGAGAACGAAATCATCGTCCGCGTTGCGAAAAACAAGCCCGAGGAGTTGATTAAATACGTCGCGCTGTTTTATCGGAATATGTTTTCGCTCAGCAAGGCTTATCAGAGCGAATTTTACGCGGAAAACGCGCTCGTCGGCAAAAAAATAAGCGAATCCGTGAAAAAAAACGTTGTTTCGGCAACGGTTGCGGCGCGCGCCGGGGCGGAAGAAAGAGCGGTCGCTTCTTCGGCTTTTCCCGTTGCGGTCGTTACGGAATTCAAAAACGACGATGGGATAGTTAAAGCCGTGAAGAGCGGACTGTGCGATTTTGCGGTTCTGCCTTGCGATGAAGGCGACGGTTTTATGTCGGATACGCTCGAAAAGATAATCGAAAACGACCTGAGCGTTGTCGGCGTGGTGGATTGCGAGCGTAGTTCAGACGGAAAAGCACAAAAAATCGGATATGCGGTTCTTGCGGCAACGCCGACGATATTCGCAGGTGCGGACAGGGCGGCGGTAGTCCTGGAAATGAAAAACGTCGCGGGGAGTCTGCTTTTGCCTGTGTCGCGGCTTGCGGGGGCGGGGCTTAACGTCACGCAGATAAAAACCTTTGCCGACGGCAGGTTCAAAACGCTCGCGTTTATCGAGTTCGAGTGCGACGTAACGCAAACCGAAACGCTCAACCTCATCGCAGAACTCAGCGGGTCGTCCGAAAAATTCCGCTTTTTGGGCGCGTATAAACACACGTTATGACTTTGGCGCGTATAAACGTGTAGCTTTGTAACGACGAAACCACATTAAATAACATCGGAAAACATGAAAAAATATTATTTGCTCGGCGAAAAACTTTCTCACAGTTATTCCGCCGTCATTCATTCGTTTTGCGGGCTGGATTATGCTCTTATGGAATTGCCGCCCGAAAAGTTGGGCGAATTCGTAAAAAGTAAGGAATTCGACGGTTTGAACGTTACGATGCCTTATAAAAAATCCATCGTTCCGTTTCTGGACGAGGTTGACGGGATCGCCGAAAAAACGGGAGCGGTGAACACCGTTCTGAACAAAAACGGTAAACTGATCGGCTATAACACCGATTATTACGGGTTGAAATACGCCATCGAAACGGCAAAAATTACTCTTAAAAATAAGAAGGTTCTCGTTCTCGGGAGCGGCGGTGCGGGAATCGTTGCCGAAAATCTCGCAAAGGATGAGGGAGCGGCGAGCGTTGAAATCGTTTCGAGAATGGGCGCGCTCAACTATGGCAATATTTATGACCGCGAAGATACTCAGGTGATAATCAACGCCACGCCGGTCGGAATGTTTCCTTTTACGGACGGCGCCGCTTGCGACGTTTCGAGATTCAAAAAACTCGAGGGGGCATTCGATTGTGTTTATAACCCTTTCCGCACAAAGTTCGTTCTTGCCGCCGAAAAGGCGGGCGCGAGGGCGAGCGGCGGCTTGACGATGCTCGTCGCTCAGGCGATATATTCCGAAAAAATCTGGGGCGAAACGACGTGCGAAACAGCGGATGAAACGAAGGGGTGCGAAAACAAAATCCGCGCGGCTCTCGGCGAGACTATAAAGCGCGAAACGAATATTTCGCTTGTCGGAATGCCCGGCGCGGGAAAAACTACGGTCGGGCGGATAGTGGCGGAAAAACTCGGAATGAAGTTTTGCGATACGGATGAAGAAATCGAAAAAACCGCGGGCGAATCGCCCGAAAAAATAATAGAAAAATACGGAGAAGAGCGTTTCCGCGAAATCGAAAGCGAAACGGTAAAATCACTTTCCGCGCTCAAAGGCGCGGTTATCGCGACGGGCGGCGGAATCGTTCTGAACGAAAAAAACGTTGAAAAATTGAGAAGTTTCGGCATTGTAATTTGGCTCGGAAGAGATCTGAATCTGCTTGCGAAAAATAACAGACCGTTATCGAAAAGTATGCCTATAAGTCGATTATTCGGGCAAAGAGAGGGGTATTACGTTGCCGCGAGCGATAAAAAAATTGAAAACGACGAAGCCGCGGAAAAAACCGCGGAGAAAATAATAACGGAGATTTTCGGGTGAAGGATAAAATGAAAATACTTGTGATAAACGGAGTAAATCTCAACATGCTCGGCATAAGAGAGCCGGAAATTTACGGCAAGAAGTCTTATTCCGCGCTGAAAAAGTATATCGTCGCCGGAGCGAAAAAAGCGGGCTTGAAATGCAGGGTCGTTCAAAGTAATTACGAGGGCAAAATCGTGGAGTTTATTCAGAGGGCTTACGGAAAGTTCGACGGAATAATCATCAACGCCGGAGCGTATACTCATACGAGCGTTGCGATTGCGGACGCGTTAAAGGCGGTTGCTTTGCCGGTCGTCGAAGTTCATTTGAGCGATATCAATAGCCGCGAAGAGTTCAGGAAAAAGAGTTTTATTTCGCCCGTTGCCGAAAAGGTTATCGTCGGAAAAGGCTTCGCCGGTTATGCCGAAGCGATAGGTTATTTTGCAATGCGTTCGGATCCATCCCGCTTATGGACGGACAATAATTGAAAAGCGAAATTCGGAGATAAATTATGGAATCGGAAGTCGATATGCGGGCGTTTCGTCCTAAAAATATCTTATAGACGGTTATCGTTTTATAGACGGTTATCGTCATCGCAAGGCGGATTGTTCGATTTAAGACCTTGTCGATGAAAAGCCGTAAAACTTCATAATATAAACGCCGCCCGAAGCCGTTTAAAAAAACGGCTTCGGGCGGCGCCTTTAATTCATTGCGTTCTTCGCGAGTTAATGGTCAGTTTTCTCGTTAAAATCGCCGCAGCATGTGCAACCCTTTTGCGAGCAGGTTATCTTAACCGTGCCGAGGGAGCAGTTTTTACCGTGGTAATTGTGTTCGCATTCGCAAACGTCGCATTTGATACTATCGTTTTTGTTTTGCATAAAAAAGACCTCCTTTTAAAGTCCTTGTATATTATGGACCAAAGGAGGTTTTTTATACGTTTTATAAATTTTAAAATCTGTCGGTCGAAAATTCCGATTAATTTTCGCCGTCGTTGAGAAATTTCTGCGAATTAAGCGTTTTCGCCGTCGTTGATGTAAAGAATGCCGAGCGTGTTCTTTCCGCAGTGGCTCGAAACAGTGCAGCCCGCAGTGGTTTCGTAAACGTTTTCAAACCCGTATTCCGCAACCACGGCTCTTGCCGCTTCAACCATTTCCGGTTCCGCAACGCTGTGCGTTATGAAGATAACCGACTTATCGGGGTTGTTATATTTTTCGAGCGTCGCTCTGCAATATTTGGTTACGCAGTCCGTCATCTTGCCGCGGAATTTTTCCGTGTTTTTCATTGTTCCGCCGAGAACCTCGATTTCCGGTCTTATGTGGAGAAGATTTGCGCCGAGAAGAGCAAGCCCCGAGCATCTTCCGCCCTTGTAGAGGTAATCGAGACGTTCGATGATGAAACTCGCCTGAACGCTCGGAATGCGTTTTTCCACGGCTTTGACGATTTCCGCAGGGTCGTCCATGGTTTCGGTGAGCTTTTTAGCGTAAATCGCTTCAAGCGAAATGCCGGTGGAGAGCGTTCTGCTGTCGACAATGTAAACGTTCTCGAGTTTTTTGGCGGCGTTCACCGCATTCGCATACGCGCTCGACATTTCGGAAGAGATAGAGAAATGGATGACTGCATCGTAATTCTTAAGAATTTTTTCGAAATGTTCGGTGAAGGCTTCTTCGTTCACCGCGTTCGTTTTGGGCAGAGTTTTGTTTTTGTCGGCATACTCGAAAATTTCGAGCGGGTCCACCTCGCCGTCATAAAAGGATCTGTCGCCCATGGTAACGCCGAAACAGACTATGTGAAAGTCGTATTTTTCTATGAGTTCCTTCGAAAGGTCGCATGCGCTGTCGAGCGATATTGCAATTTTTTTCATAATAATCTCCGTTTTCTGTTTTTGATTTTCGGAATATGCGGAATTTTATTCGCCGCATACATTCATATTATATATAAAATGTCGTCATTTTTCAATTATTTTAAGTGAAAATTTTGTTATTTTTTCCGCATTCGCTTTGCCGCATGTTATCGTTTCGAGGAATAATGTTGAGTTAATCGACTTATAGGCGTACTTTTTGTGTGTAATCACGTTGTTTGAGCGATTTTTTGAAAAAGCGGAATTCATACTGTTTTCAGAATTTATGTTGATTTTAACACATTGTTGTGTTAAAATAAGCGCGGAAACAAGGAGAAAGATTCGGCAGCGACGAACGAAATCGCGGAAAACGCCGACCGAGAGAATGATTTAAGCAAATGAAAAACTACAAACTCACCCTTACCGCCTGTTACATCGGATATGTCATACAGTCGATAGTAAACAACCTTTCGCCCCTTCTGTTCGCGAGATTTTCCTCGCAGTTCGGAATAAACGAAATTCAACTGACCTCGCTCGTCTTTATTAACTTCGCAATACAGATTCTTGTCGACTGTTCGTCGGCATTCATCGCGATGAAACTCGGATACAGAAAAAGCACGCTTATCGCTCAGGGTTTTTCCGCTCTCGGGCTGGTCTGCCTCGGCGTTCTTCCGTTCGTTATGCCGCCGTTTGCCGGAATTTTGGTTGCCACGGCGCTTATGGCGGTCGGCGGGGGCTTCGTAGAAGTGGTGTTAAGTCCGCTTATCGAGGCGCTGCCGCTCAAAAACAAGTCGGGCGCGATGTGCTTTTTACACTCGTTTTATTGCTGGGGACATATATTCGTCGTTCTTGCCGCAACGCTGTTTTTCAACACGGTCGGCATAGACAGATGGTATATTCTGCCGCTAATTCTTGCAGTGTTGCCTGTTCTCAACAGTATATTATTCGCGAAGTGTCCCATCGAAACGCTCGAGGGTGACGCCGATCCGATGACGTATAAACATATTTTAGGAATGAAAGGCTTCGTGCTTTTTATTATATTGATGATAGCGTCCGGCGCGGCTGAGCAGGCTATCGCTCAATGGGCGTCATACTTTGCGGAAATCAGCCTTAACGTGAGTAAAACCGCAGGCGATTTGCTCGGCACGTGCCTTTTCGCTTTGGGAATGGCGATCGCGAGGACGGTTTACGGAATGCTCGGCGATAAAATGAACTTAAAAGCGTTTATTATCGGGAGCAGCGCGCTTTTAACCGGCGCGTATCTTCTCGCGTCGCTCGCTCCGTCGCCATACGTCGCGCTTGCGGGCATCGCTGCGGGTGGACTTTTCGTCGGCATAATGTGGCCCGGGGTTTATTCCCTTGCAGGCAGAGAATATAAGGTGGGTGGCACGAAAATGTTCGGCTTGCTCGCTCTTGCCGGCGACGTAGGTTGCACGGTCGGCCCCACTCTTTCGGGCGCGGTTTCTTCCGATATAAGAACGGGTTTGCTCGTTTCGACTGTGTTTCCCGTTGTTCTGCTTGTCGGAATGATTGCTCTGAGTTTGCTTTTGAAAAAATCGTATCAGCAAGCGAAAACCACGCTATAAGTCGATTAATAAATAAAATCCGAACAAAACTTCACGCCGTTGAACATATATGTTCTGAATTTTCATTATAAATTGTGTATAAAAACTGTAGGACGGGCGAATAAAAACCCCGGAATGCGTTTAAAATAAAAAAGAAGAAAAGGAGAAAAATTATGGTAAACAGATTTGTGCTTAACGAAAAGAGTTATCACGGCGCGGGAGCCGTGAAGGAAATCGCTACGGTGATTAAGAGCGGGAATTATAAAAAAGTTCTCGTGTGTTCCGATCCCGATCTCCTGAAATTCGGCGTGACTAAAAAGGTGACCGACGTTCTCGACGAAAACGGAATACCTTATGATATTTACAGCGATATCAAGCCGAATCCCACTATAGAAAACGTTACTCACGGCGTGGAAGCGTTCAAGGCGAGCGGTGCGGACGTTATAGTTGCCGTCGGCGGAGGCTCGTCGATGGATACGGCAAAAGCGATAGGAATAATCGCGACGAACCCCGAATTTTCCGACGTCCGTTCTCTCGAGGGAGTTGCGCCCACAAAACACAAGAGCGCGCCCATTATCGCCGTTCCGACGACTGCGGGAACCGCCGCGGAAGTAACGATAAACTACGTCATAACCGACGTGGAGAAAAAACGTAAATTCGTCTGCGTGGATACAAACGATATTCCGATCGTTGCGATTGTGGATTCCGAAATGATGAGCACGATGCCGCCGTCACTCACCGCCGCCACGGGTATGGACGCGCTCACTCACGCAATCGAGGGCTATATCACAAAAGGCGCGTGGGAACTTTCGGATATGTTCCATATCAAGGCTATAGAGATTATTTCGCGCTCGCTCAGATCGGCTGTCAAAGGCGAAAAAGCCGGACGCGAAGGAATGGCTTTGGGGCAGTACGTTGCGGGAATGGGCTTCTCAAACGTAGGGCTCGGCGTCGACCACTCGATGGCGCACACGCTTTCCGCTTATTACGACATGCCGCACGGAAAAGCCTACGCGATTCTTCTGCCTGCCGTTATGGATTACAACAAAGATTATGTCGGCGAGAAATATCGCGACATAGCGATAGCCATGGGCGTTAAGGGAGTTGAAAAAATGACTAAAGAGGAATACGGCAAAGCCGCCGTCGAAGCGGTAAGACAGTTGTCGCGCGACGTAGGTATTCCCACGTCTTTGGCGGGGATTGTCAGAGAAGAAGATATCCCCGAACTTGCACGTTCCGCTTAC
>JALETB010000031.1 GCA_022781715.1 Clostridiales bacterium
AAGCGCAGAAAAGGTGGCTTTGAGGCGGGATTATCGGGGGTTCTTCTCGGCTATCAACCAAAACGCCGATATTTCCGATGATTTTTGGCAAAGGCGAACGCAGACGTACTATACGTACTTCAAGCGAGAATTTGACAAAAAGCGCGAAAATTGTGGCGTTTTGGCAAGGTTCGTTTTAATCTTGTCTGGCATGCTCTGCCGAACAAACGTATTCGCAGTCAAGATCCTTTTTTCTCAATTTATCCGCTGCCCATCGGCACAATTCTTCCGTTTCGAAAATTCCGAAAACAGTCGAGCCGCTGCCCGTCATTCCGCAGGCGATGGGCGAAAGACTTTTTATTTCGCCGAGATTATTTTCAACCTCTTCGTTCAACGCTGCCGCAGGCAGATACAAGGCGTTTCCGACGCATTTTCCGAGCGCACAAAGATCGCCGTTTTTAACCGCTTCCGCGGCGGCGACGTTATCCGACAACAGCCCTTCCGCGCCGAGTTCGTCGAATTTTTTATAACATTCGGCGGTATTCACGCCGGACTGTGCATAAATCAACACGAAATGCAGTTTAGTTTCGGATTCGATTTTTTCAACCCTTTCTCCCCTGCCCGAAATAACCGCAAATCCACCGCCCGTCATATATCCCGTGTCGCTCCCGAGCATATCCGCAAGCGGTTTTACGTCCTCATCCACACCATAAAGAACCTTCATGGCGTTTAGCACGCCCGCGGCATCTGCCGAACTTCCGCCCAAACCGCCGGCGATCGGTATTCTTTTGACGATTTTCACGTCCGCGCCGCCGGTTCTGAACGTTTCGGCAAACAGTTTCGCCGCTTTATAGGCGTTGTTGCGTTCAACGGGGATATCTTCCGCAAACCGCTTGCCCGCCATACGCATTTCGAGTGTTATTTTGTCGTCGCGACGAGCGGAAACGGTTATCGTATCGTAAATATCGATCGTCGTCACAAGACTTTCGATATCGTGAAACCCCTCGCTTCTCCCGGTTATGTTCAACGTAAGGTTGATTTTTGCATACGCTTTTACGCTTTTTTTCATTTTATCCTCTGTAATGTATCGTCTGTAATGTATCGTCGCTCGGGCAAACCCGCCGCAAGCGGAACCCCGCCGGGCGTAGTTTAAATTTTCTGCCTGTAAATAATTATCCTTTCATCTCCGCGAAGAGGGAATTCCAAGTTTTCGTTGCACTTCATTATCTCTTCTTCGCTCACTCTGAGTTGTTTGGAAATATCCCACAACTCATCGCCTTTTTTCGGAACGAAAACGCTTATCGCGCACTCGTCTGCCTTTCTGATTCCGACCTCGTTCACACCGTCTATTACCGTGATTTTTTTAACGATAATCGACTTATAGACGGCTTTTGTCGAACAATTGAAATAAATTGCGCCGTCTTTTATCGTCGCGTCGAAATCGGTTAAGTCGAGTTTTAACCCGACGATTTCGCCCTCGCCGGTCACGTCGATGGAAAACGGCATTTCGGCATTCACGCTGCTCGTGCCGTTATCCGCATTGCGGAAAACCACGTCCGCGCGGACTATTCCGTTCACGGTTACGCCGTCGGTCGTTTTCACCGTTCCGAGAACCGTGACGCGTTCGCCGAAAGACGTAACGATTTTCCCGCCCTCGGGGATTTCGCCCGAAGCCGCACCGCCGAACGTTTCGCTCGCGGAACTCTGCCCCGCAAAGAGTGCGACGGGGACTTCGCATTTGGAAATCTCTATGTCGCTGGAAACGGAATACACGTCGTCGGCAACGGTCATGGCGGTCGTTTCGATGGACTCGCCCGAAAAAGCGAGCGTTATTTCGGCGTTTACCGTACTTTTGCCCTTAGCCTCGTCCGTGAACACTTTGAATAAAACGCGGGTCGGTTCGCACTCGCCCTTGGCTCGCATATCGGGAAGCGATCCGGCGTTTTCGAGTTCGAATCTGAACGGAACGGTGCGCCTTTCTTTTAATATATCATTATTGTCGGAAAGAGGCAAGGTCTTTAAAAGCAAATTGACTTCACCCTCGAAAACCACGCACGAAACACCGCTCGTGACGTTCCTAAGGCATGCCGTCGCACCATAACACAACACCTCTTTTATGCCGTAACCCACGTCGAATTCGTCGGTTATAACGAACGTGTCCGTCGTTATCCCGGAAGGCGAATCGAACTCCTCCGTCCTCTCCTTGATTTTGAGGTTATCCCCGCCTATAAGCGCGTTATTCTCGGTTTTTCTCGTCCCCTCGGCGCACACTTTAACGGCGCATTTCGCCACGTAACCCTCCTGCGCGGAAACCGCTCTGGCGTCCTCGGCGCACGCTTTCAACCTTGCGTCGGGGAAGGGAATTTCGGCGGTGAGTTCGGTCGAAAAATCGGTCTTTTTAAAACCGTCCTCGGCGAGATAAATAAAGCAGAACGCAACTTTGATTTTCGCTATCGTGGTCGCGTCCTTGTTTTCCGTTCCGACGATAAACGCCGTGGCGGACAAAGATATAGGTTTTTTAACGTCATCCTGAGTGGCGATCGCGCTTTCCGCGCTAAGTTTCACTTCGTAAGTCGTCGCTTCGCTGCCGCATACTTTTCCGTACTCCGGCTTTATCATAATATTATACCTCCCGCAAGCAATCGATTGCTTCATTTCGATATAATATATGCCCCGAAGCCCGGCATTATGCAACATCCCCGTAATACTCAAAAAGCAGTTCGCGAACTCTTCGCAAACTGCCTTTTGAAAAATATATGATAAGGGGGAAAATGATGAGCATTTTTATCTGTCAACTGCTATCTGCTGTGGGTTTCACTCTCCGCGCTTTCGCACAAGCCCTTCGTCAATTGACAATTACATATTATCATAGCATAACACAATTGTAAATTGAAATCAAATTATTTTTACTTTTGTGTCTTATTTTGTAACTTATGTGTCTTTTTATGTATTTATATGTCGAAAGTCGCCGATTTTGGTTCTTTGACTTGCCCCAGGCGGTATATTCTCCCGGTTTTTTTCAAGCATCCGGATAAAAGAACTTTCTCGCTTTCGCCCCTGAAAAAACGCGATTCGAGAATTATTCCGCGCGCGACGGAAAGAAGAGTGAAAATTCCGTCCGCCGGAAGCGAGTCGAACTGAGAATACGCCTTTTTCGCGTCGCCGTCGGCAAGAACTATGTCCGCGCCGGCAAGCGCGGCGGAATATCCGATAGACTTTTGCAAAAATTTGTGATTCGGATTTTCGCAGGACACTATAAAAAGCGGCGTAACGTCCGTTATAAAGCATTTGTTCACGCAATCCGTTATGTAACCGTTCAATTCGTCCGCGCCGCTGATTTCCCGCAATTCCGTTTACCCCTTATCATAGTATGCCGGATAAGAATAAAACGAAACCCGCCGCAAAATTTAAAGCGGTTTAAACGATTTAAAGTAATTCAATTGATTTAAAGCGGCGCGGCTCGAAAAATCCGAGCCGCGCCGAACATTCTAAAAATTTGTTTTAAACGTAATTGACCGAAATGCTGTTCTTACCCGTTCCTTTGGAACGATAAAGAGCCTTGTCCGCAACGTCGATAAGTTCGTGAATACCGACCTTTTTATCGCTGTTCACCATGCCGACGCCAACGCTAACCGTCACGTTCACAACCTCTTCGCCGCAAGTAAATTCGAGAGCCGCTATCTCGCGACGGACATTTTCCGCCGTTTCAACGGCGTCGTGTTTGCAACGCATGATAAGCAAAAATTCCTCTCCGCCCCACCTGCAACAATGACATTCGTCGCACATAAGTTCGGAAATCTTCTGCGCGACGCGCTTTAAAACCTCGTCGCCGAATTCATGTCCGTAACTGTCGTTTATGCTTTTGAAGTCATCGATATCGACGATTATAACCGACGCCTTGTCGTTTTCCGTCATCCCGACGTCCATATACTCACTTATTCCGTAACGGTTAAAAAGCCCGGTAAGCGCATCGTGCCTGTATAAAAACCGATATTGACGCTTGGATTCCTCGAGTTGTTTCTGCGTTTCGCCGCGCATTATCTCCATAAGCACCGCAACAAAGAACACGGCGAGATACAAAACGGGAAAACGAAGCATGAATTCGCTTGTGTAAGAATACTGCAAAAGCGATTGTCCGAACGGTATCCAAAAGAAGAAAACCAAGATAAGGAACGTCGCCACGGAAAATCCGCAGCCGATTTTAAAGCCGAAAAGGAACATCGCGAAATTCGGAATAAGGCAAACCCAGATCGCGCTGAATCCGTTAGGAATTCCGCTGACGATAAAAAAAGTCAGAAGCGCGACATCTTCCATCATAAACGCGATGCAAATAGGTTTTTCTATTGAAGAAAACCACAAACAACACGTTGAGCAACGAAATAATGCTGAAAGCGAACGTGACGACCATAAGGATTCGCTCGTCGGTGAAAATATTTATAATCGACATGGCGAGCGATATAACCGAAAGAGCGCTGACAACGATACAAAAAACGGCTCGTCGTCATTTATCATCGACAACTATGATCTCCTTAAATTTGCCGCTATGACGTTCGTTTAATTCTTTTAAAAAAGATTTTACGTTTTTGAGAAACATTTTTACCCTCTGAGGCGTTTTACCTCCAAGGTCGCCAAAAAACATCCGAATCCGAATACAAATACAACCACAGGCAACCTTTTTTCGTTAATACCGATTATGTCTTTTATTCCGGCTTTTTCAGCCAAATTTTACGGCTTTTCAGTCGTTGAAAATATTTGTCAGCCGTTGAAAAATATTTTATGTCTGCGCTTTTTCAGTTCGCAGACGAGTTCCCGCTCGGTTTTAACGCCCGACTCGAGATATACGCCCGCCAGACAATCCTGCGGTTCGTGAAAATCGCTGCCCGCCGTCAAAATGAGTCCGTTTTTCTCGGCGTATTCGCGCGCCTTGTCGTTATGGCTCTGCTGACGCGGATTGCCGTTTATCGCTTCGGCGCAATCGAGAAATTCGGGATGGCGATAAGTGATCATGTCCCTGAACGGATGCGCCTGCCCGAACAAAAATCCTCTTTCCGAGCAATAATCTTTCGTATACTTTACGCCTTTTTTCAGAAGCGTTTCGCCGTCTTTAAGAATTTCGTCCGTCGCGCCGAAAATAAGAAATTCGGCATTCATCGGCGTAGGCTCGTAATAAGAGGTTTCGTCCGGCATAAATTCCATTCCGAAAAAAACGTCTATGCCGAGGTCGGCGCATTCCTTTTTCAGGGTTTCGAAATGCCTGAGAAAATTGTCGTTATATCCTCCGAAATTTTTAAAGCCGTAATACCCGCAAAGAAAAGAATTATAATGGCTTGTGTAAACAATGCCGTTATACCCTTCCTTTTTGTAAATTTCCGCGATGAGTTTTTCTTCCGTCTGAGCGCACGGAGATGTGCCAATGACGTGCAAATGAGTTTCGAGTTTATACATTGCTTAAATAAAATTGCCGTTAATCGGCTTATAGGCGGACTTATTGCCGTCGAATATTTTTTACGCTACGAAAAGCCGGATTATATCTGACGAGGAACGGCGGCGACGAAAACAAGATCGTCCTCGCCGATATTCATCAGCGTGTGAGAACTGCCACGCGGGCAGAAATGACAACTGCCGGCAACGAGCATTTCCGTTTCACCGTCGCAGATCGCCTTTGCCTTTCCGGACAGAATGATTATGATTTCGCAGGTGTCGAGGTGCTTGTGCATTCCCACGGACGAGCCGGGTTCCAGCCTAGCCGACAAAAACTTAACGTCGTTTTTATCGATCGATTTAAGGTTTATCGCGCCTTTTCCGCCGTTGAACTCTTCGATACGTTTTTCGGTTAAACCGCCAAATTCGATTTTCATATTTTCACCTTTTTGTTTTTGGTTGCAGACGAATCATCAATCACGCGGTTGTCAATCGCACAATCGTCAACACGCCCGCCCGAATATGTTTATAACTGTTTATAAATGTTTATAAACGCAGAATTTTATGTTATACCCGTTCGTTTCGAACGTTTCGCTTTCACTCGCAAGTCCAAAATCCGCTCTCTCGTCGAGATTTTCAAAAAAGACTTCCGCTTCCCCGTCCGCGTCGACCTTAGTCACGAGAACTTCGTCGCAAAACGGGAGCATGCTTTTATAAAAATACGCGCCGCCGATAACGTAAACGTCGTTTCCCCGCTCTTTGTCCGCCGCTATCGTTTTCAGCATTTCGTCCAAGGTGTGAACGATAACAACGTCGTCGCGCTCCACGCCCTCGGGGCAGATCACGATGTTTTTTCTGTTTTTGAGCGGCTTTCCGCCGGGAAACGACAGAAGAGTGTTATAACCCATGCAGACGGTTTTTCCGTCCGTTTTCTCGCGGAAATACTTCATGTCGAGCGGCAGGCGGAACAAAAGGTCGTTCTTTTTGCCTATGCCCCACTTTTCGTCGACGGCGACGATCGCCCTGGTTTTTCCGTTCCCGCTCATACGGCAACCTCGAGTCTTTTGGAAAGCGGCGTTGCCTGATAGTCTTCGAGAACGAAATCTTCCACCTTGAAATCGTAAAAATCTTTCACGTCGGGGTTGATGATGAGTTTCGGTGCGGGATATTCGGGATTTTCAATCATTTCCTTCACGTAAGGGATATGCCTGTCGTAAATGTGCGCATCCGCGATGACGTGAACAAATTCGCCGGGCTTGAAACCGGTAACCTGCGCGAACATCATCAGAAGGGCGGCGTATTGCATAACGTTCCAGTTGTTCGCAACCGCCATATCATTGGAACGCTGATTTAAAATTCCGTTGAGTTTATCCCCCGCGACGTTGAACGTCATCGAATAAGCGCAAGGGTAAAGATTCATCTCGTGCAGGTCGGCAAAAGTATAAATGTTTGTCATAATTCTTCTCGAGGCGGGGTTGTTTTTAAGGTCGAACAAAACCCTGTCCACCTGATCGAATTCACCTTCTTTATACTTATGTTTAACGCCGAGTTGATAGCCGTAAGCCTTGCCGATCGTGCCGTCCTCGCCCGCCCAACTGTCCCAGATATGCGAGTGAAGGTCGGCTATTCTGTTCGATTTTTTCTGCCAGATCCACAGGATTTCATCGATCGCGTTTTTAAAACTCTGTTTCCTGATGGTCATAATCGGAAATTCCTTCGACAAATCGTATCTGTTGACTATGCAGAATTTTTTAACGGTATGCGCCGGCGTTCCGTCCAGCCATCTCGGGCGGACATCCATATCCGTATCCCACACGCCGTTTTCGAGTATATCTTTAACGTTTTCTTTAAAAACTTTGTCTGCGTAACTCATTTTTGTTCTCCTTGATTGTATTGCGGGAAGTTTATCCACGTTGGCATTGCGTTCCTTAAAATTAAAAGGCGTCCTTTTCCTTGTTTTTCCACTTTTTTGCAACAAAACGGCATTTTACGGACATCGGAACGATTTTTTCAAGCCCGTAAACGAACTTATTGAAAAAGCCCGGAATGACGAGCCGCTTATTCTTTTCCAGCCCTTTGAGAGCCTTTTTTACTACGAATTCCGCGGGTTTAGCGGATAATTTTCCTGTCCAACCCTGAATTTCGATATCTCGCTTCACGTCATCCCGCGTGGGAATCCCGCCCGGGGCGAGAACGGTTATCTTTGCGTCATTCACCTCGTAACGAAGCGCCGTGTAAAAATTTATGAGCGCGGATTTCGTAGCGGAATAAATCGCGAAGAACGGCATCGGAGTGCTTCCGCTCATGCTGCTCACAGAAAGAATTTTCAGATTTTCCGCCCGCCTTTTCAACACGGCGTGACACACCGCCACGCTCGCCTCGAAGTTGAGCCGGACCTGAAACACAACTTTTTCGGGCGTATATTTCAGAAATTCTTTCTGAATATCCGCTCCCGCGACGCCGATATAACCCGAAAATTTTATTCCGTTTTCGTCTGCGTAATCGAACAACTTTTTTCTGTCTTCCGCACTCGTAAGGTCGGCTGCGAACGTCTCTATTTTTCTGTCCGGCTCGCTTTTTAAAAGTTCTTCTTTCAAAAGCAAGAGTTTTTGCTCGCTTCTGCCGGTAAGGAACAAATCGTCGCTCTTTAAAAGTTGGCGGCAAAACTCCTTCCCCAAGCCTCCGCACGCGCCCGTAATCAACGTATATCCCATAAAACACACCTTGAATTTGCAACCATATTCGCGGAACACGCCGCAAATAATTATCAAAAAACCGCCGTTAATCGACTTATAGCCTCACTAATTAGGCTTATTCGGGCTGCCGACAGGCTCGCCGTCGGCTTCTTTTCCTGGCTTTTCGACTCTCTCGAGTTTAGTCTTTTTGTCGCCTTCCACAACGTAAGTGTTGTCGAGTTGCGACCTGAGATTGCCGACCACGCTGTCGATATATTCCCTGCGAAGTTTTGCCTGTTCGGCTTTTTCTTCGTCCGTAAGCCCTTCCTCGCGCTGTTTCTTCGCGAGGAAATTTATTCTTTCGATGTCAACCATAAGCGTCCTTCTCCTGTCCTGCCCCTTGATTTTTATCTCAGTTCGACATTAAGTCTGTGCTTCAGACTGCCTAAAATACGCTTTACGAATCCGTCCACGTCTTCCGCTTCGAGCGGCTTTGTTCCGTCCGACGAGAAAGTCACGGTGAACGCCATGCTCTTTTTGCCCGCGCCGATCTGGTCTCCGACGTAAACGTCGAACAGTTCCACGTTTTTAACGCTCTGCTTGCACGCGGAACGGATAACTTCTTCTATCTCGCCGCAGGTTATTTTTTCATCCGCGATGAGCGCGAGATCTCTCTTCACCTCGGGGAACTTCGGAAGCGGCTCGAACTTAAACGGAACGGTGAACGCCGCCTGAAGCGAATCGTAATCAAGTTCGAGAACGAAAACTTTACATTCGAGGTCGAATTCCGCGCAGGTTTCGTAAGTAACCTGCCCGAAACAGCCTATTTCCTCTCCGCCGAGAATTATCTTCGCCGAAGCGCCGGGGTGAAGATAAGTCTTTTCCGCCCTCACGCCGAGGTTGAATTTAACCCCGAAATTATCCTCGATAACTTTGAGCGCGCCTTTCACGGTGAAGAAATCTTCTCCGTCGCCGAAAACGGCTATGCAAAGATGCTTTCTCTCTTCCGGGAAATCGGAAACGGGAAGGCTCCTCGGAATATAAGTTTTGGCAATTTCGAAAATACGCCCGGCGTAATTGCCTTTCTTCACGTTTCTCGAAACCACGCCGAGAAGAGACGGAATAAGCGTTCTTCTCATAACTTCGTAATTATCGCTTATCGGGTTTTCGATGACGATGACTTTTCCCTCTTCGTCGCCATCTCCGAGATGAAGCGCGGCGACGTCCTTTTTGGAATAAAACGAATAAGTCATGACCTCGTTATAACCCTGCTCTATGAGAACTTTTTTAACTTTAAGTTCGTCTTTCTGTTCTTTGGTATAACCGCCTGCGGTGATTTTAGCGTCCTGCAAAAGGGTCGGAACGACGTGTTCGTAGCCGTACATTCTGATAACTTCTTCCGCAAGATCGGGATAACCTTCCACGTCTTCTCTGTAAGGCGGAGCGACGGTAGTGATTTCGTCGCCGCTCGTCTCCACACCGAAATTAAGGCGTTTCAAAATATCGATAACGGTACCTTTCGGAACTTCTATGCCGAGAACGCCGTTGATTTTTGAAAACGTCGTTTTAACGGTTTTATTTTCCTGCTCTTTGCCCGCCGAAACGTCAACGTGAACGTCGGTAGGAACGCCCGCGCCGAGTTCTTCGACAAGGTGCAAAGCTCTTTTCATCGCTCTTTCGGTGGTATATTCGTCCACGCCCTTTTCGAACCTCTTCGACGAATCGGACGATTTGCCGAGCATTCTCGCAGACCTTCTGACGTTATCTCTCTTGAACTTCGCGCATTCGAAAACCACGCCCTCGGTGGTTTCTTTGATTTCGCTGTTAAGTCCGCCCATTATTCCCGCCAAAGCGACCGGTTTAACACCGTCGCAGATAACGAGATTGTCGTTGTTCAACGTGAGTTCCTTTTCATCGAGCGTGACGATTTTTTCGCCGTTTTCGGCGCGGCGGACGATTATTTCTCTCTTTTCGAGGTCGTCTTCGTCGAACGCGTGCATGGGCTGACCAAGTTCGAGAAGAACGTAATTGGTTATGTCGACGATGTTGCTTATAGAATTGATTCCGCACATTTTAAGCCTTCTCGTCATCCACTTCGGCGATTTTTCGATTTTTACGTCGTCCACGAAATGAGCGATATAACGCGGGCAAAGTTCGCCGTCCTTAACGGTAACCTTAACCGCGTCGGCGGCAGTCGCTTTTTTAGCCGTATATTCGTAAGAAGGTTCTTTCAGCGGTTTTTTAAGGGTTGCGGCAATCTCGCGCGCGATGCCTAAAACGCTCTGGCAATCGGGGCGGTTCGCAAGCACCGAAATATCGAAAACGTAATCTTTAAGCGCGAGAAGATCTCTCACTTCTTCGCCGAGCGGAAGGTCCTTTTCATTGAAAATAAGCACGCTGTCGCCCGACGCTCCGTCGTAAAAATTATCGTCGATGCCGATTTCTTCGCCGCCGCAGAACATTCCGTAAGAAGGTTCGCCGCGCAGTTTTCCGTTGAAAATCCTGTCGCCCGTCGCAAGGGTCGCGCCGTCTACAGCCACGGGAACGATATCGCCCACGGACACGTTCGTAGCATTCGTGATGATTTGCAGAACGCCGTATTTGCCTGCGTCTACCTGACAGATGCGCAGTCTTTCCGCGTTGGGGTGCTGAGTTATTTCTTTAATTTTGCAGGTCACGACCTTGTCGATTTTATCGCCGTAAGGAATAATCTGCTCCACCTCGAAGCCGCAATCGAAAAGTTTCTTCTCGAGTTCTTCAGGCGTTACGTCTATATCTACATATTCTTTAAGCCAACTTAAAGGCGCTAACATTTTTTCGTCCTCCTTAACCTTTGAATTGTTCGAGCGCGCGAAGATCGCCCTCGTAAAGAACGTGAATGTTGTTCACGCCGTTTTTGAGCATCGCGATACGATCAAGCCCTAAGCCGAACGCAAACCCGGTATATTTATCCGGGTCTACGCCGCAGTTTTCGAGAACTTTGCGGTTGACGATTCCCCCGCCGAGGATCTCTATCCAGCCCGTGCCTTTGCAGAGTTTGCAACCCTTTCCGCTGCACTCGAAGCAACTCACATCAACTTCCACGGACGGCTCCGTGAATGGGAAGAAAGAAGGACGGAAACGGGTTTTCGCCTCTTCGGAGAACATTTTCTTCACGAGAACGTCGAGCATACCCTGAAGGTCGCAAAGCGTGATTTTTTCGTCGATGACAAGCCCTTCCATCTGGTGGAACATAGGCGAATGAGTCGCGTCGTCGTCCGCGCGGTAAACCCTGCCGGGGATAAGAACTTTAAACGGCGGTTTCATCGTCGTGAGGCTGCGGATCTGACCGGGCGAAGTGTGGGTGCGAAGCATAAAATCGTCGTTGATATAAAACGTGTCCTGCTTGTCTCTCGCCGGGTGCTCCTTGGGCGTGTTGAGCGCGGTGAAGTTGTGGAAATCGTCCTCGATTTCTCTCGTTTCAAGCACCTTGAAACCCATTCCGGCAAAAATATCGATAAGTTCGGCTTTAACTATGCTGACGGGATGAAGAGTGCCTTGCTTCAATGCTTTTGCGGGCATGGTGATGTCTATCGTTTCCTTTTTGTAACGATAGTTCTTCTCCGCCTCGATTATCTCCGCTTCCTTTTTCGCGAAATAGTCCGTCGCCCATTCTTTCAGGCTGTTGATGACCATTCCGAGTTTCGGTCTGTCCTCTTTCGCCGCCTTGCCGAGTTCCTTCATAAGCCCGGGAATTATTCCGGCTTTGCCCAGAATATACTTGGCTTTGAGTTGGAAAAGTTCGCCGCTCGTCTTGACGTCGGCGAGTTCCAGAGCGATTTTGCCTTTGATCTCCTGAATTTTTTCTTCCATAATTTTTATCTCCGTTGTAGCCTGCGGTTTTAATCTCATCTGCTATGATTTTTCTCCGCGGCAAAGATATAATGTAACAAAAATGCTTATACATTATAACCTATATTATAAGCAATGTCAATTAAAGACGCGAGTCTGAACCCGCCGCAAAAAGAAAAAACTTACTCTCCGGGGAATTTTCCGTGGAAAGTAAGTTTTTATTTCGCGGGAGCGGTTAGGAATTTCATTCGTCATCACTAACTATTTTTGCGGTGATAACGAATGAACTCCCTAGCCACAGATAATCGCCCTCGAGGTGATTTTAAAGGAGTTTTTTAATCGAAGCGACAACCTGATCGGCACACAAAATTATGCCATAGTCGTTTAAATGAATAAGGTCGTCGTCGCGTATAACTTCTTCCTTCACAGGGTAAACAAGCCCGTATAAGTCGTTTATCGCGATATTTTTAGCCTTAATAAGCGGTACGATCGCGGCGTAAAAACCCGCGCCCCACTCGCCCGTTATACCGCTGTCGCCGTTTTTACTGTCGTCTTTTGCAATCATACAGAATTTCTTACGGCTCTCGTCGTACCACAAAAACGGGTCTTCCATATGCTTGTTCGTATCCTCGAATTCGAGAATAGGATTTTCGGTAAGCCGTTCGAATTTTCCGTCCGGACTATCTGCTTTAAAGCGGCATATTTCGCTGTTGAAAACCCAGTTCCAGCCGAAACCGATTTCCTCTTTCCAGTTGTCAATCTTTAACAACGCAAAAAGCCGCTTCCATTTCGGAAACGACT
>JALETB010000064.1 GCA_022781715.1 Clostridiales bacterium
AATAACCGCTTTTGCAGAAACGGTAAAAACGCCGTCTTTCGGGTTGATGGCAGTTATCTCCTTGTCGGCGCTATCTGCGGAGAGCGACAAAACGGTCGTTCCGGTCATAATTTCGATATCTCTTTTCTTTGCTTCGAGAATAAATCTGTTCGCGTATTCCGGTCCCGTAAGGCTTTCCTTGAAACGAGTCAGCCCGAATCCGTTGTGAATACATTGATTTAAAATTCCGCCGAGTTTATCGTCTCTTTCGATAATGAGAACTCTTCGTTCGCCGCAGTCAAAGGCTTTTATCGCCGCGGCAAGCCCGGCAGGTCCTCCGCCTATAACAACGATTCCGTATGATTTTTTCATTTCGTTTTCTCCGATAATATTTCAGAATTGTTCCCTTTTTTTGTTATCTGCAACAAATCCTTGCCGAGTTCTCTTGCAAGAATTTCTACGACGGAAGGCTGACAAAAGCCGCCCTGACATCTTCCCATTCCCGCGCGGGTTCTGCGTTTTATCGCGTCGACCGAAGTCGCTTTGGGGTTCGTCCGTATTGCGGAAACAATTTCGCCCTCGGTGATTTTTTCGCACCTGCACACGATTTTGCCGTATTCCGGATTCCGTTTTATCACTTCGTTTTTTTCTTCCGCCGACAACTCGTTAAAGAAATATTCGGGTTTTCGGTACGGATTGAAATCCGCTTTTCTTTCGAGTCCGATTTTTTTGCCGACAATCTCCTCCACAACGTATTTACCTATCGCCGGCGAAGCCGTCAGCCCCGGCGACTCGATGCCGACAAGATGAATAACGCCGGCGTTATTTTTACTTTCCTCGATAATAAAATCGTGGCGGTCGTTAAAAGCCCTCACTCCCGAAAAAGAAGTAATCGTTTCTCCAAACGGAACGTTTCCGATCATTTCCGAAGCCTTTCGGGTAATTATCGAAAGTCCCTCTGCCGTAGTGTCCGTATCGTTATCCGCTATATCTTCGGCGGTCGGCCCCAAAATAATATTTCCGTCTGCCGTCGGCGAAACAAGGATCCCCTTACCGAGTTTGGTCGGAGTGAAAAACAACGTCGAGTTCGTCAATCCGCCTACAGTTTTATCGAGTAGGATATACTCGCCGCGGCGGGCATGAACGACATAATCGTCGCCGGTAAGCGCGGCTATTTTACCGCTGTTAATCCCCGCCGAATTAATGACAATCTTCGATTCCACCGTTTCGTAATTACTTGAAAAAATCCTGTATCCGTATGCGATTTTATCGATTTTTACGACTTTGAAATTACACTTTGATTCTGCTCCGTTATCCATCGCGTTGCCGATTGCGGCAATCGTAAGATTATACGGGCATACGATTCCTCCGGTCTTCGCGTAAAGCGCGCCGACCGCATTCTCGGAAACATTCGGTTCGAGTTTTAACAATTCTTCTCTGTCTAAAATTTCAAGCCTGTCGACGCCGTTCGCCTCGCCTCTTTTTTTAAGTTCTCTGAGGGTTTCTTTCTGCTCGTCGTTAAAAGCAACGACAAGCGAACCGTTGTTTCTGTATTTAACGCCGAGTTGTTTGCAAACGTCTTTCATCATGCAATTTCCGAGAACGTTAAAGAACGCTTTTCTCGTTCCCTCTTTTGCGTCGAAACCCGCGTGAACGAT
This sequence comes from Clostridiales bacterium, assembly GCA_022781715.1. Taxonomy (GTDB): domain Bacteria; phylum Bacillota; class Clostridia; order Christensenellales; family Borkfalkiaceae; genus UBA10281. The sequence continues at coordinate 1,638 of JALETB010000064.1, forward strand.
TCCGCTGTTGGCTTTGCTTTGCCCCATACATACGTCGTCTTCCGCTTCAAGAAGACAAATTTTAAGGTTATATCTCGATAATTCGCGAAGAATCATCGCTCCGACGACTCCTCCGCCTATGACTACGACGTCAAACATTTTTTCCTCCGAAATCATAATTCATTTAAACGTTTATAAGTAAGACACTATATCGTTGAGACTATCAAGAACAAACTCGGGTTTTTTCTCCGAATCCGCAATCATATCGGCCGTTCCCTCGCCGGACAAAACGAAGAGGGTGTGGAAGCCGCAATTAACGCCGAACGCAATATCCGTATAAAGCCTGTCGCCGACCATCATAAAATCGTCCGGGCAGGCGTTATGCTCTTTCATCAGTTCTGCTCCGAACAACATATAAGGTTTGCCGATTATCTTATCCGGCGTTCTTCCGGTGGACGCTTTTATAAGTTCTATAAACGATCCGACGTCCGGAAGCGGATAATTATCGGACGGACAATTAATGTCGGGGTGCGTTGCAATATATTCCGAATTTTCCCTGAGATTATCGGTAAATTTGCAAAGTTTTACGTATGACAAATCCGTATCGTAAGCGAGAATGCATATGTCCGCAACGCCGTTTTCGACGACGTTTATTCCACTTTCTACAAACTCTTTTTTCAAACTTTCCGTTCCGAGAAGTCTCACCGTTTTGCCCCTTCTTTCCGTTTTCAGAAAACCTATTGCGGCGGTGCCGGAAGTCTTCACTTCGTCGCCGATTTTCAAAAGGTTCATCTTTTTAAGTTTGTCATAATAATTCTCGACGCTCTTCGAAGAATTATTCGTGAGGTAGACAAGTTTTTTTCCTGCCGCTCTCAACGCGTCGAGCGTTTTATCCATTTCGCCGATCAGCCTTCCCCCGAGATAAACCGTCCCGTCCATATCCAGCAAAATATATTTAACCTTTTTTAAAACTTCTTTCATTCCGTCCATTGCGTTACCCTTTTCCGTGATCAACTATGATAAAGTATATATTATCAACAGTAAAATGTCAATGCAAGGCACAAAAAAAAGCGGATAACCCGCTTTCTTTTTATGTAATTATCACTTGTTATCTCTTTATCCACGTCGCGGGAATAATCGTAAGAAGCAGCGGATAAATTTCAAGTCTGCCGAGCAACATGGTAAACGTCAGAACAAGTTTTGAGAAGGGACTGTATGCCACGAACGACTGCGTTGGGCCTACCGCCGCAAAACCCGGACCAACGTTATTGAAACACGTCAGAGCCGCAGTAAAATTCGTTTCGAAAACGCTATAAACGCCATCTGCCGCTATAGCGTCGCACCACGGATCAAATGACAGCAGAAAGATTATCGCTATCAGGATAAAGACGTAAACGCCCATATAGGTCCCTACGCCGTGTATCGTGTCTTCGTCTACCCTCTTTCCATCAAACTTAACAACGCTCGCCGTGCGCGGATGTAAGGCTTTTTTCAATTCTCTTTTTATGCCGCGCCACAAAATGACGAGTCTCGATACTTTCAAGCCTCCTGCCGTCGACCCGGCACACCCACCCGAGAACATCAACAGAAGCAAGACGGCTTTTGAAACCGAATTCCATTTGTCAAAGTTTGCAGTCGAAAAACCGGTCGTAGAAACAATCGAACAAACCTGAAAAGCAGCAGTCCTCAAAGCATCGCCGAATGAAGCGAAAAGATTTGCGATATTCAGCGTTATAATCGCAGTAGAAACGACAACTATTACCGAGAAAATACGCAGTTCGGAACTCTTCAACGCCGTTTTTATCTTACCTATCAGAACTAGATAATAAAGGTTGAAGTTCAGCGAAAACAAAAACATTCCGATCGTTATAACCCACTGAGCGGCAGCGGAATAACTCGCTACGCTGTTCGATTTTATTCCGAAACCACCCGTTCCGGCAGTTCCGAAAGCGTGAAGCAAACTATCGAAAAACGGCATTCCGCAAAAAAGCAGCGCGACAACCATCGCCGCAGTCATCGCCATATATATAAGGTAAAGAATCTTCGCCGTATCTTTCGACCTCGGCACGAGTTTATCGATGATAGGTCCCGGCATTTCCGCTCTTAAAATATGCATCGATCTGTCGGGCGCGCGCGCCGTTATCGCCATTACGAAAACTATAACGCCCATACCGCCTATCCAGTGCGAAAAAGAACGCCAGAACAAAATCGACTTTGAAAGAACTTCAACATTCGGAACGACCGACGCGCCCGTTGTGGTAAGTCCGCTAACGATCTCGAAAAGCGCGTCTATGTAAGAAGTAAACTCCCCGCTGACAACCAGAGGCACCGCCCCGACGAGCGACGCAGCAACCCAGCATACCGCAAATGCTTCAAAATGTCGGATAAATTGCAAAGCCTTTCGCCCTTAGCCACAACGATAACTTTATCTCCCGATAAAATACAATCGTCGCCGCCGGGGATCAACGCTTCGTTTCCTCTGGTTATTCCCGCGACGAGAATTCCCGGTTTGGTTTCGAGTTTTTTAAGAGAAATGCCCGCAAACTCGAAATCTTGTTCCACATTAAACTCCAGAGCCTCGGCATTGCCGCCGAAAAGACTGTAAAGCGTTTCGACTTTGCTACCTATACTGTTCCCTATAGCCCTCGCATATCTTACAAGGATATCCGTAACGATGTTCTTGGGCGAAAACGTCGTTTCCAGCCCGAGATTTTCGGAAATGGACGACAATTCGTTGCGGTTGACCTTCGCGATGACTTTCTGAACCTTTCTCGACAAAGCGTAGAAAGAGATAAGAATATTCTCCTCGTCTCTATCCGTAAGCGCAACCAGAGCGTCAAGCCCGTCCACGCCTTCTTCGAGAAGGATTTCGCAGCTCATTCCGTCGCCGCAGACAACCGAAGCCTTAGACGAAAGTCTTTCGCAGACCACGTCGCAGGTTTCGGGATCTTTTTCTATTATTTTCACGCTGCTTCTGCCCTTTATGAGCATATCGGCAAGATACAGCGCCGTTTTGCTCGCGCCTACAAGCATTATGTTTTTGGCTTCTTTTGCCGGATAACCGAATTTTTTCAGAATGGAATGCGCGTCATCGTTTGTAACCATTACGCCGATTTTATCGCCGCTTAAAACCTTGAAAGTTCCGTTCGGGATAAACACGTCGTTTTCGCGCTGAACAACGCAGACAAGGAATTTCTCGCTGAACTTCTTTCTCAGATCGACAAGCGTCATACCGTCGATCGCTGAGCCTTTTTTAACGATGATTTCTATCATTTCGAAACTTCTTGCGGTGAAGGACTCCACCTTCGTTGCGGAAGGAAGTTTGAGAATGTTATAAATCGCTTCGGCGGCAAGTTTTTCGGGATTGACAGCCATGGAAATTTCGAGTTGTTGTTTCATAAAACCCCAACTCGCGGTGTTATACTCCGAATTTCTGACTCTCGCAACGGTGTGGCGCGCCCCGATTTTTTTCGCCGCAAAACATGAAAGCATGTTCAACTCGTCCGAACCGGTGACGGCTATAAACAAATCTGCTTTATCCGCGCCCGCCTCTAAAAGTTTTTCGTATTCGGTACCGTTCGCTCATATACCCATAACGTCATAAAGATTGGTGACGTTACCGACGACAGCAGGATCGTTATCCACGAGAATAACCTCATGTTTTCCTTAAGCATGATCTCTATAATTGTTTTCCGACTTTTCCGCCGCCGACAATTATAATTTTCATATACAGTCAACCGTTCCTTATTTTAAACTTATTCCGTTGAATTTAGCAAACGAATACACCGCTTTCAATGCGGCGATAATGTCCGAATTGTCTTTAAGGTCAACTTTTTCGTCAATCAGTTTCAGATTAAACGCAATTTTAACGGTGTTGTCGAGAAGAACACGCATAGACGCAGTTCCTTTTGACGAATCGACCGCTCCCGCGAGTTTAAAGCAGACCGGAACGACTTTCAGCCTTTCGTCCGCCCTTTCGGCAAGTCTGTCGCTCATATCTCTCACGCAACCTGCAAACAGAGTGTAATCCGTTCCCTCGATGAGCTTGCCGTAATCGGCGATATTTTCCACAAAGAGCATCTCGTCCGCAAGAAATCTGTTTCTGAGCGAACAGATTTTTATAAGCGCAGCCTGAAGATACTCGTCGTATTCGGCGAGAAGTTGCCTTCTCTCGTATCTGAAATTTCCGTCTTTAGAAAAGACGTTATCATACAAATCGGTTATCACCTGTATAGCCGCGTTGTAATTTTTCTTTGATTTTTCGATTAAAATATCAGTCCTTGTCTTTTCCATTTTTTCGTTAAACCTATTTTCTCTGCTCGTTTCTAGTTTTGCGGATAAATTTTTCGTCATCACGTTATCCGTTATACAATCACACGTCACAACGCTATCCGCCGCCGGGTTATTTTTTATCCGCTCCGCGAAAAAAGCAAGCGAAATTCGTTTTGAACATTCCGAGTTTCGCAATCGGTCTGCCTTTCGTCGTTCTGCTCTCCGAAGCCAGATCTTCCGAAAGCGCATGCATTATGTTTCCGTCGCCGTCCTCGATAAGAAGAGTTATACTCTCCGCTTCATCCTTAGGAACGGCAAGTTTAACGCATTCCTTTCCGTCAAAGCCAACGTCCACAAGCCTTACGCCCTTTCTTGCTCTCGCGGTTTTCGCAATCGTTCCGAGGTCTACCTTTTTGAACGTTCCGAACGACGTTGCGACGACTATTTCGTAATCGAGTTTCTTACTTATCTGCGTCGCCGTTATAATTTCGTCGCCGTCTTCGATATCCATACCCTTAACGCCGCTCGCGACTCTGAGTTGCTGCGGGAATTCGTCCGAACAGTTAAGGCAATATCCGTTTTTGGTGGCGAAGAAATAATCGGAATCGGGGATCTCCTCTTCCATTTTGAGAAGTTCGTCGCCTTCTTTGAGTTTTATCGCCTGGAATACCGGCTTTTTGACGTCGTATTCGCTCCAGGGCGTTAGTTTAACCATTCCGCCCTTTGTGAAGAAGAATAATCTCGTAGCCGGGAAATCGTCGTCTTTTGCCGCATAGAAAGCAACCGGCTCTTCGTCCTTGCCGCAGTTCTTGATGAGTTTGTTGAAGGTAATTCCGCCGCTCATCGCGCCGCTTGCTTCCGGCAACGCTTCAGGGTCGATTTTATAACAGTTACCGAGGTTTGTAAACGCGTAAAGCATATACGACGTGTCGGTATCGACTTTGAACGCAAACAATTCCGCTTTGTTGGGCGTTGAGTTCTTTGCGTATTTTTTATAAGTAGCCGCTTTGACTTTTCTTATCACTCCGTTAAGGTTATATCCTATAACGATATTTTCGACGTACGATTTCTCGGCAGTCTTATCGAAACTGATTTCGTCCGCCGTGGAAACAATAACCGAACGTCTGTCGTCACGGTATTTCTTCCTTATGGCGAGAATTTCCTTTTTGACGACGTCTTTCTGAAGTTTCTTGCTGTCGAGAATAGCCTGCAATTCGGCGATGAGTTTTTTAAGGTTTTCGAGTTCCTCTTTGAGGTTGTTGACTTCGAGTTTCGTAATTCTCGCGAGCCTTAAATCGAGTATCGCCTGAGCCTGCTTATCCGAAAGATCGAAAGCCGCTCTCAGATTCGCTTTTGCGGCGGGCGTGTCCGGAGAAGTCTTAATTATTCTGATAACCTCGTCGATATTGTTTACGGCGATTATCAAGCCTTCGAGGATGTGAGCCCTTTCCTTTGCTTTATTGAGGTCATATCTCGTTCTTCTTACGACTATGTTTATCTGATAATCGACATAGTACTTAATAATCTCAAGAAGCCCCATAAGTTTGGGCTTGCCGTCCGCTATTGCGACCATGTTTATGCCGTAAGTACACTGCAACTGAGTGTATTTGAAAAGGAAATCGAGAATCGGCTGCGGATTATAGTCCTTTCTCACTCTTATAACCGCTCTCATGCCCGATCTGTCCGATTCATCCGCGATATCGGCTATACCTGCGAGAGCCTCTTTGTTTTCTTCCTGAAGGTCGGCTATCTTTTTAAGAAGTTGAGCCTTGTTTACCTGATAAGGAAGTTCGGTTATGACTATGTTTTTCTTTTTACCCTCGCCTTCCTCTATGCTGATTTTGGCTCTGAGGGTTATTTTGCCCTTACCCGTTTCATAAGCGTTGCGAAGTTCGCTGCCGGCAATAATATATCCACCAGTCGGGAAATCGGGTCCCTTGACGATTTTCATCATCTCGTCGAGCGAAATCTTCGGGTCGTTAAGATAAGCCACCACGCCGTCGATAACTTCCGCTAAGTTGTGCGTGGGGATATTCGTCGCAAGACCGACCGCAATGCCCGTCGCGCCGTTTACGAGAAGATTCGGGAATCTGCCCGGAAGGGTGTCCGGCTCTTTTAACGAGTCGTCGAAGTTGAGCGACCAGTTGACAGTGTCTTTATCTATATCGGTAAGAAGTTCGAGCGCAAGTTGCTGAAGTCTTACCTCGGTGTATCTCATTGCCGCCGCGCTGTCGCCGTCGATCGAACCGAAGTTTCCGTGACCGTCGACAAGAGTGTTTCTCATATTGTACGGCTGAGCAAGACGAACCATTGCGTCGTAAACGGAACTGTCGCCGTGCGGGTGGTATTTGGCAAGACAGTCTCCGACTACTCTCGCGCTCTTTTTATAGCCTTTATCGGGAGTCATTCCCTGCTCGTACATCGAGTAAAGAATTCTTCTCTGAACGGGTTTTAATCCGTCCTCCACTCTCGGCAACGCTCTGTCGAGAATAACGTATTCCGCGTAAGGAATCATCGAATTATGGAGGACGTCCTCAAGCGGGCTTGTAATTATCGAGTCTTTCGTTTCAGACATTTATCTATCCTCCTTAAACGTTGACCTTACTCATGAAGGTATCTTCTTTGTTGAAATCGGCATGTTCGGCGATGTATGCTTTTCTTCCGTCGATATCGTCGCCCATAAGCGTCGTTATGAGTTTCTCCGCCTCTGCGGCGTCTTCTATCGTAACCTGCATAAGAACTCTCTTCTGCGGGTCCATAGTCGTTTCCCAGAGTTGTTCGGGGTTCATTTCGCCAAGACCTTTGTATCTCTGAAGTTGATATCCTCTGCCGACCTTGTCAATGGCTTTCTGAAGTTCGCTGTCATCGTACGCATACTCGATAACGTCCTTTTTATAAACCTTGTATAACGGCGGCATACCGATATAAACGTGTCCTTCCTGAATAAGCGGCTTCATGTACCTGAAGAAGAAAGTGAGAAGTATCGCTCTGATATGCGCGCCGTCCTGGTCGGCATCGGAAAGGATAATAACTTTGTGATAATTAAGATTGTCGAGATTGAAATCGTTTCCTATTCCCGTTCCGAGCGCGCTGATTATCGTTCTTATTTCTTCGTTTTTGAGAACCTCCGCTATGCTCTTCTTTTCGGCGTTAAGCGGCTTACCTCTGAGCGGAAGGATAGCCTGATGCTGTCTGTCTCTGCCCTGCTTCGCGCTGCCGCCTGCGGAATCGCCCTCGACGATGAACACCTCGTTGAATTCCGCCTTTCTGCTCGAACAGGAAGCGAGTTTACCGATAAGTTTAGCCGAGTCCGCGCCGTTTTTCGCTCTCGCAATCTCTTTTGCGTGTCTTGCGGCGTTTCTCGCCTTTGCCGCGCCGACCGCCTTTTTGATCATAGCGTCGAATATCGGCTTGTTTTTCTTGTTTCTCACAAGGACGTCAAGTTCTTCGATTGTCGCCGCTTCGACCGCCGCTTTCGCTTCGGGGTTGCCGAGTTTGGTCTTAGTCTGACCTTCGAACTCGACGTTTTTCATCTTGACCGAAATTATAGCCGTCATACCTTCGCGGAAATCTTCTCCGGTGAAAACGACGTCCTTATCTTTGACGAGATTGTTCGATTTTGCGTAATCGTTAAGAATCTTCGTAACGCCCGATTTAAAGCCCACCTCGTGTGTTCCGCCCTCCGGCGTGGGAATGTTGTTTACGAATGAGAACACGCTCTCGGTATAACTGTCCGTGTGCTGAATGGCAAATTCGATCAGTATGCCGTCTTTTTCCGTCTTGGCGTAAACGGGCAGATCGTAAAGTTTCGTCTTGCCCTCGTTGAGATATAAAACGTAATCAACAAGACCGCCGTCATACTTGAACGTTTTACTGTAAAATTTCTCGTCGTCGCGCAAATCGGTGAGTTTAATCGATATACCCTTATTAAGGAAAGCGAGTTCGCGCAGACGTTTGGCAATCGTTTCGAGGCTGAACTCTACAGTTTCGAAAACGTCCTTATCCGGTTTGAAACGGACGAACGTGCCGTGCTTGTCCGTCTTTATCCTGGTGTTCTGTAAAGGTTCTTCCGGCTCGCCCGAAATCATCTTTTTACGGGTTTTGTCGTAATAACTGTGGAATCTCATTTTGTAGATAGTCTTATTATAAACTTCTACTTCGAGCCATTCCGAAAGAGCGTTCGTAACCGACGCGCCGACGCCGTGCAGACCGCCCGAAAAACTATAGTTTTCATTGTTGAACTTGCCGCCGGCGTGAAGTTGCGTGAATACTACCTGAACGCCGGAAACGCCCGCCTGCTTATGAATATCCGTGGGGATACCTCTTCCGTTATCTTCGACGGAAACGCTTCCGTCTTTATAAAGAATAACCTCTACTTTATCGGCAAAGCCGTTTGCCGCCTCGTCGATCGCGTTGTCGACGATCTCCCATAAAATATGGTGCAATCCCTTCGGCCCTGTAGAACCGATATACATACCGGGTCTTACTCTGACGGCTTCGAGTCCTTCAAGAATTTTAATGTCCTGAGAATTATAATCGTGCGCCATTCATTCCTCCGATCGGGCAGAAAGCCCTTTGTTATACCTATCTATTTTAACACATAAATAATTTTTTTTCAACATATTATAATAAGGTTAAACAAAAAAAACAGGCTCCGGGATAACCCGAAGCCGTCATTTTATTTTACATTTACCTTTATTCCGACGGGTGCGTCGACTTTTGTCGAAACCTTTTCGCCGTTGTGTTCTATAGCGATTTTAACCTTGCCGAGTTTCGTCGGATAAACGACGTCTACCCTTT
>JALETB010000083.1 GCA_022781715.1 Clostridiales bacterium
CACAAGTTTAGAAGAATACATAGCAATTGTTGAAGATTGGTTAATTTTTTACAACACTCAAAGATTAAAAAACAGGAAGAAATCTTAATTCCTTCCTGTTTAGCCTTTTTTTATCTGTGCACTTTTTGGGGTGCAGTTCAAAACAGGTCTTTTATTATTGCATTATTTCGTAACTTGAAAAGCCGCTTCAACGTCGCCGTAATTCTTAAAATCCGCGGGTTTTCCGTAAAGATACTTATAAATATCGCTCAGCGACCTGAGCGAATAATCCTTGTAAACAATCGACTCGGCGAGAATTTTTTAGCCCGGTTATTATATGCTTTAAGTTTCATATCCGAAATGTACTCGCACCCCGCCTCGCAAGCAACTTCTTCGAATAAATCTTTCTCCATATTCTCCGCATAATCCCCCTTTAAACTATTATTGATTTAAATATTATCACTAAGAATTCTTAGTGTCAAGCACTTTGCTAAGTTTTCTTAGTATAATGGTCTCTATGGATATATTTTCACAAAGACTGAGAGAATTACGGCAAGATAAAAAACTGTCGATGAAACAACTCGCAAAAGAAATAAACACGACCGACGCCGCCATTTCCAACTGGGAAAACGGCGTGAACGAGCCGAAAATCTCCTATATAATTTCTATCGCCAAATTTTTCGGCGTAACTTCGGATTATCTTCTCGGCTTAGAAGACTGAGTATTTATATAAAACGACACTAAAAAATGCAGTCTGCAAAAGCAAACTGCATTTTTGTTTATTTATTTCAGTCCTTCCTGTCGACGATGGAAATATCGAGTTCAACCCCGAGTTTGCCGTCGTTGCCTTTTTCAACGGTAATTTTTCCCGTCGCTTCGTCCTTGACGACCTTTCTGAACTTTCCGCCGGTGATAAGTCCGCAGACGTCGAAACTGTATTTATCTCTGTTTTCGAGATAAGGTTTAAGATCCGCAACGTTAGCCTGATCGACGAAACCGATGTGATGCAACGCCTTCATATCCCAGTCGTAAACGTAAACTTTGACTTTCTCGCCTTCGAGAACGAGACCTACGCGTTTGAACTCCTGTTCGGCGTATTCGTAAACGACGTCGTTTTCGTATTCTTCTTTTATCTCGCTCATTTTAAGACCGTCGTATTTATCGATGTATCCGAGTTTTACGCCCTGCTTGATTTCTTCGTCGAGAATATTCTTAACTTTTATGCCTTCTTCGTTGTCCTTGTCCGTTCCGATGACCGCCGCCGTGCAGTTGAAAATGATTTCGTTGGGTCTGTAAATAAGTTTTCTGCCGCGTTTTACGCAGATTTTAGAAAGTATATCGTCCTGATTAGCGGGCGCGGTGAGTTTGAAAGCCTCTTTTTCGGGTTTCTCTGCCGGTTTTTCTTCTTCGGCAGCTTCCGTTTCTTCGGCTGCATCTTCGGCAGTTTCTTCGACCTCTTCAGCCTCTTCGAGTTCTTCGACCTCTTCCGCTTCCTCGATTTCTTCGGCAATGACTTCCTCTGCCGCTTCGTCTTCGGCTGCGGTTTCTTCGGCTGCGGGCGCCTCATCCTCCACGGCTTGCGCTTCTTCGGCTAACGCTCTCGCCTCTTCTTCCGTTCCGTCAAGACTTCCCTCTTCGTCGAGAATCTCTTCCGATTCCTCTTCGCTTGCTTCGAGCGGAACCTCTTCAACCTCTTCGGTTACTTCTTCGACTGCTTCAGCCGTGTCTTCCGCCGCTTCCGCGGTTTCGGCTTCTTCAGCTTCTTCGGCTTCCGCTTTTTCCTCTGCCGCTTCGGCTTCGGTCTCGGCTTCTTCAACGGAGTTTTCAACGTCTGCCGCAACGTCTGCGCAAACGGGTTCCGTTCTTTCTTCCAAAGTAACTTTTTCGGGAGTTATATTAACGGTTTCTTCAACTATTTCCTCTTTGATTTCTTCCTTATCGTCGACGTTTCCGACGTAAACGTCGCGTTTTATCGATATAGTGTTGATACTACGTTTTTTAATTCTGCGCATACATTTTCTCCGTTCAACGCCGCGTGAATTTGAAAAAATACGGCGTTTTGTTCTTCAAGTATAAATTATCGACTTCGCTATGTCAATCGATTTTTGATAAAATAAAGAGGATTTCACATTGTTTTTTTAATCGCTTTCCGCCGCCGTCGGGCGAAAAAAAGCATTAAACAACAGAAACCCTCATATAAGTCGTTTATCGATAGCCGGACGGATTTCGCTCGTCCCGGCGGACTTGCGACCGATCACACCGAATATTTTTCCTGCTGAACTTTTATGAGTTCTTCGTCAGAGAAATAATCAATCTTCATAGCGGATTTAACTTCCGCAAGAGTGGCTGCCGCCGCACGCTCGGCTTTTTCGCTGCCGCGACGAAGAATGTCGTAAACGGCAGGGATATCCTTTTCGTAAACTTTTCTTCTCTCTCTTATCGGTTCGAGGATTGACTGGAGAACGTCGTTGAGAAATCTCTTGACTTTCATATCCCCGAGTCCGCCCCTCGTGTAATGAGCCTTCAATTCGTCGAGGTTCGCATAGTCGGGCAAAAACGCCTTGAAATGCTCGTCCGTTGCAAAAGCGTCGAGATAAGTGAACACCGCGTTGCCCTCGAGTTTTCCCGGGTCGGTGACTTTGATATGGTTGGGGTCGGTGTACATGCTCATGACTTTCGCTTTCACGTCGTCCGCGGTGTCCGCAAGGTAAATGCAGTTGCCGAGCGATTTGCTCATCTTTGCTTTTCCGTCCGTTCCCGGCAGACGAAGGCAAGCCTTCCTCTTCGGCAGAACAGCCTCCGGCTCGACGAGCGTTTCGCCGTAAACGGAGTTGAATTTACGCACGATTTCTTTGGTCTGTTCTATCATCGGGAGTTGGTCCTCTCCGACGGGAACGATATTGGCTTTGAACGCGGTTATATCCGCCGCCTGACTTATGGGATAAGTGAAAAATCCGACGGGAATGCTCGTTTCAAAGTTACGCATCTGAATTTCGCTTTTAACGGTCGGGTTTCTCTGCAAACGCGAAACGGTGACGAGATTCATATAGTAAAACGAAAGTTCGCAAAGTTCGGGAACCTGCGACTGAATGAACATATTCACCTTGTCCGGAGAAAGCCCGCAGGAAAGATAATCGAGAGCAACCTCGATGATGTTCTGCCTGACTTTTTCGGGATTTTCCGCGTTGTCGGTCAATGCCTGCGCGTCGGCTATCATAACGTACATATCGTCGTAGCCGCCCTCGTTCTGCACTTTCACTCTCTCCGAGAGCGAGCCGACGTAATGCCCCACGTGAAGTCTGCCCGTCGGGCGGTCGCCCGTCAAAATAATCTTTTTCATATTTGTTCACCTTCGATTGTTTATCTGTTTGTTTTTTTCGGTTCCGCACGGGTTCAGCCGGTGTTCCGGCTCTTATAATTCTTCGGATATCTCGACGATTTTTCTCAGCCTGTGGTTAAGACAACTCTTCGAAATATTAAGAATTTCCGCCAGTTCCGACAACGTGCTTTTATTGTTTTTAAGCCTGGCTTCCGCAACCTGTTTCAGCGGGAGCGGCAGGGAGTTAAGCCCCTTCGTTTCGCTTATTCTGTTAATCGCGCGGATCTGCTTCACCGACGCGTCCATCTGCTTTACCATGTTCGACATTTCGCAGTTTATCTTTCTGTTCATGTCGTTATTCATATCTTTTTCCACGGCTATTTCCGAAAGGTCGAGAACGGCTTTCGCCGCACCCATTATCGCCATAAGGTCGGAAATTTCGTCTATCGTTTTGAAGTAAACCACGTAGGTTTCTTTTCTGTCCGTAAGCCGCGGCATAAGGTATGCTTCGGAAAGGACTTCGCACAAATCCGTGGCTGTCTGGTAGTTGGCGAAAACGAATTCGAGATGATAGCCCGTGGTGCTTGTCCTTTCGGCGTTGGGAACGGTAACGCTCCCCGAGCCTAAAAACAGACCTCTTAAATACGCGCCCCTCGTTCTGTCCGTAACCTGATTTTCGTCTATGCCGAGTTTTAACGCAAGCCCCTCGTCGTCCTTTTCGATTATGCCGAGGTCGATAAGAATTTCCGCGCTCTTGCCGCCAAGGACTTTCAGCGTGATTTTTCCGCGTTTGACCGACGTTATCGTCTGCGGCTCGAAATTATAAAGCGAGCGGATCAGCGAAATGAAAAAGTTCTTTTCCGCTTCGCCCACGGGGGTGAGTTCGAAACCGACCGAGCCGCCCTCGGAACAAATCGTGCCGCTTGAACGGACGTATGCCGAAAGGCAAGCCCGTTTTTCCGCCGCGCTCTGAAATTTTACGTTCAACAGTTCCGATTTCAATTTTTCGGAGAAATTGTGTTTAGGCATTTTATCTTTTTTCTTATCGGCAACTAACCGGGGTTAACCGATTCCGTGTTCCTTTTTGTAACGGCTGAAACGCAGTTCGGGAATTCTTCCGTCGATGTTCATTATCCTGTCGAGCGGAAAGTTCACTCTTTCTGCCGTTTCGAGGAAAAGTTTGTTATCGCCGATTCTGTCCACCGAGTGTGCGTCGCTGTCCACGACGAACTTGACGTCCGTCTCGATAACCTTCCGCCACTGCTCGTCCGTCAGGTGAGTTTTTTTGGTGTTTATTTCGATATAAGTGCCGTAATCCGCGGCGGCCTTGGCAACCTCTACCGGGTCGCAAAAGCAAAGATAACCGACGTGAGTTATAACGTCGACAGGGTTGTTTTTTATCGCGTTTACGTAACAATTCGTGTTGAATCTGACGAGCCTGTCCGACGGCTCTTTGTGAAAAACGCTGTCGAAAATATTCGCCCACCAAAGCCAGGCGAGATCCTTGAAACTCTTGTAATAAATAAACCGATGCACGCCGGCGAGAATTACGTCGAGTTTTTCATAATCGGACGGCTTGACGTCTATCGTGCCTTCCTCGCCGCGAAGATTGGACTCTATCCCCAGAAGGACGTCTACTCCGTATTGCTCCGAAGCGGCGGCGCATTCCGCACGCATTTTATCCAGATATTTACGGCGCATACCAAAAGCCGGATGCGAAAAACCGTGATCGGTTATGGCTATCCCTTTAAGCCCCTTTTCCTTTGCGCTTGCCGCGTTCTCGAAAATACTCCCCTTGCCGTGACTGTACGTGGTGTGCGTATGCAGATCGTAGCATATTTTCAATTTTTCTTCATTGTTGATCATTATATGTCCCTATGTATTCGAGTTCTTCGGAAAGATCTACCCCGATCCGTTCCTTCACTTCTTTTTTTATCTTGTTAATCAGCCCGGCGATATCGCCGCTTGTTGCGTTTTTGTCCGCGACGATAAAGTTCGCATGTTTTTCGGAAACCCGCGCCCCGCCGACGGCAAGACCTTTCAGCCCTGCCTGCTCTATGACTTTCCCCGCAAAATAGCCGTCGTTTTTAAAAACGCAACCGCACGATCTGCCTCCGGGATTTTTTCTCGCGCGGAGTTTTAAAAATTTGTCGATTTTCTCCTGCGATTCGTCGAATTCAACATTTTCGAGATTAAAACACGCCGAAACGATGAGTTCCTTTCTCGCTTTGAAAACACTGTCCCGATAATCGAAGCCGCAGTCCTTTTGCGGATAAATCCCCTCCGCCGTTACGACGTAAGAAACGTAATCGCCGATGTTTTTACCGAAGCAACCGGCGTTCTGCGCTATCGCCCCGCCGACCGTTGCCGGAATTCCGCTTAAAAACTCAAGCCCGCCGAGCGAAGAATATAACGCCGCTTTTATAAGGTCTTTGAGTTCCTCTCCCGCGCCCGCAACGATGGTTTTTCCGCCGACGGACAAGCCTTTGAATCCACGGGAATAAATAACCGCGCCCGAAAAACCCTCATCCGAAACGAGAACGTTCGACCCTGCGCCGAGATAAACGTACGGCACAGCCGCCCCGCGAAGAAGCCCGACGAGTTTTTTTGCCTGCTCCGCAGTTTCCGGGAAGAACGCACCGTCCGCGTTTCCGCCCGTTCCGTAAGTGGTTTTAAGCCCTGCCGGGTAATTTAATTCGAAGCGGACCCCGCACTGCCCGGAAATTTCTTTTATCAAAGCGCAATATGACATTTCGCTACTCCTATTTTACTATATTTTATCTATTATTACAAGCGTTTTAGACCGTTTTTGACGTTTTCGGAAATTTTAAGGTCCGATTCGCTGTTTTTCAATTCCGCCTGAACGGAACGAATTATTTCACCGCTTAAAAAAACGCTGCTCGTAAACTCGTTTTTGAAAAAATCGTAGCCGAAAAACTCGCCGTCGTCCGCCTGTCCGTCCGTCCGCATCATTCCTATTTTTCCGAGTTTTTTCTGCACTTTTTCGTTCAGCAAACGCTTGACCGCTTTGAGGCAGAACGAAAATTTGTCGTCGGATTTCGTCGTTATCGCGATATACTGCGCAAGGTCGCAAAACCCATGCAACGGAACGGCGGAAAACCCGACCCTGCGTTTTTCGAGGCGTTTCAGATCCCTTTGCGTGCCGAGAAGAACGACGTTTTTCTCTTTGAGAAATTCAACGTAAGCATCGTAAGGCGGATAATACTCCGCGGATTTCGTCGTTACGCCCCCCATTTTCAAAGCGAGCGCGGGCAACGTGTTTTCGCCTTGCGAAACGATGAGTTTTTCGAGCGTTTTTTCTTTATTAACTTCATTAAACCCCTCTATAAGTCGATTATCTTCGGTTTTTGCAATCAAATAATAACCGCCGAAGCACCAGGGCGCGGCATAATATTTTCCGCCTTTTTCGCTCCCCGCACACGACGCAAAAGGCAATTCCCGCGCAAATTTCGTCGCCGTTTCGCAACCCGCGCCGAACGAAACGAGATCGGGCAACTCGCCTTTCGAAATCGCCGCGCTCATGCTTTCCGTCGTGTGATTTTTGACGAGAACGATGATCCCCTCGTCGCGCATTTCCGTAAGCGAAGAACTGAGAAAATCCGCCCTCGAACCGATCCCGCCCTCGAACGAATCAACGTGCCAGAGCGTAAGCACCGTTTTATATTCGCCCGGGGCGACAGGGGCTTCCGTTTTTCCCGACGTTGCGGGATACGCCGTGAAAAGCGTGAAAATTATTGCCGCCGCGCACGTTAAATACGCGGCGATTCTTCCGATGATTTTCATGAGGGATTCGTTCCTGTTTTATTATCCTGCTTTATTATATGTCGCAATTTTCCGAAATAAAATAAAGGCGCGAAAAAACCGCCGTTAAATAAAATCACGGGCATAAAAAACTCCGAAAAACGCTTAAAGCGGGCATAAAAAAATCCGGAAAGACCTTTGAAAGTCCTTCCGGAGCGATTATTTCGGTTGTCGTCAGTTCGCAAGAAAGCCCGTTACGCCTCGCCTTTCCGCAAGCGTGCCGTCGGTACAATATACGACGATATTGTCGGAAAGGCTCGCCCATTTATTGTCTTTTTCAATCGCTTTCCACTGCGCCACGGTGCCTTTGAAATCTATTTTCGTCAGTTTTTCGCACTGGCCGAAAGCATATCCACCTATCGATTTAACGCC
>JALETB010000116.1 GCA_022781715.1 Clostridiales bacterium
CACGCGAGGCAAGGCGAATGTCATTCATAAGTTTGCAGAACATCACAAAGAAATACGGATCCGGCGAAACCGAAATCACCGCTCTCGACGGCGTGAATTTAACCATTGACAAAGGCGAATTCGTGGTCATTCTCGGTTCCAGCGGCGCGGGCAAATCCACCCTTTTGAACATTATCGGCGGAATGGACTCGGCGAGCAGCGGAAAATACTACGTGAACGGCATAGACGTGACCGCGCTTTCCGACAAGGATCTCACCCTTTTCCGCAGACACGAAGTGGGGTTCGTTTTTCAATTTTATAACCTGATGCCGAACCTTACCGCAAAGGAAAACGTGGAACTTTCCACGCGCGGAGTGAAAAACGCAATCGACGCCGAAGAATCGCTCGAACTTGTCGGACTCGGCAAAAGAACCGACAACTTCCCTTACGGGTTAAGCGGCGGCGAACAGCAACGCGTTTCTATAGCGCGCGCGATCGCCAAACGTCCGTCCATTCTCCTCTGCGACGAACCCACCGGCGCGCTCGACTCCAAAACGGGCAAAAACATTCTTATACTGCTTAAAGACCTCTGCGAAAAAGACGGTCAGACGGTCATCATCGTCACGCACAACGCAAACATCTCGCTCATCGCCGAAAGAGTTATCAGGCTCAGCGACGGTAAAATCGTTTCGGACGAAAAAAATCCCGCGCCGAAGGAGATCGACGATATAGAATGGTAAAGGTAAAAACGGACGTTCTGAAAGTCAAAGTTGTCCGCGAGATAAAGAGCAACTTCAAAAGTTACCTCTCCGTAATTCTTATCGCCGCGCTCGCCGTCACCCTTTTCACGGGTATCTGGGCGAATTACAGAGATTTTCAGGACAAACTCAACGAAATTTACACCGCCTCTTCCATGTGCGACGGAATGATAACGATGAACGCCGCAGACGAAGAAGTGGAAAATTTTCTTAAAGATAAATCGGTCGCGTATCAGAAACGAATATTCGCCACGGCGAAAGTGAACGGTAAAAGCGTTTACATCGCAACGTTTTCCGCCGACGATAAACTCGATCTGCCCTATTCTTCGTCCGTAAAAGTGGATGAATACGGCGTTTATGCCGACGAAAATTTTGCGAAAAGCCACAAATGCGGCGAGGATTTCGACGTGACGACGGATATCGCGCTCGCCGAAAACGTCACTCTCAACCTCACGGGTACGATCGTTCACCCCGAATCGCTCGGCAATTCCGTTTATAATCCGTCGTTCATTTACGTCGGTAAAAAGGCTCTCGTAAAATCTCTCGCAATCTCGCTTGACAGATATAAATCTCTTTTCGGCTATACCGACGAGGCTTTTGAGAAGTTCATCGAGGGATATCTTACCGATTACGAAAATCAGTATCTTATCAAATCCGACGACGCGGCAAGCCTTATCGAAGAAGCGAAAACGAAATTTTCCGGCAAAGAATCGTTCGTTTACGCGTTGAAAAGAAGCAACTTGCCCACGAACGTTACGATAGAAGCGGACGTTACGCAAGCGAAGCAACTGCTCTATATCTTCCCGGTGATTTTCTATCTCGTGGCTCTTCTGATAATTCTCACTTCCGTTTCGCAACTTATCAACCGCGAACAGAAAAACATCGGTATTTTAAAGGCTCTCGGCTACTCGAAAATCGAGATTTTATGGCATTATACCGACGTTTTCATCGTTCTCGGGCTTATCGGCTCGGCATTAGGGATTTTGCTCGGCCCCGCGATAATCCCAAAAGTAATGGGCGTGAAATACGGCATACTTTATCAGTTGCCGAAAATCAGAACGGCGTTTTTCAGGTGGGAATATCTCGCGAGCCTTGCCATTTTAGTCGTAATTATTCTTCTGACGAGCGTTTTCGCCTGTCTGGATTCGATAAACAAAGTTCCCGCGGTGAGTTTGCGCGGCGACAACTCGGTTAAAATGACTCTGACTTCGCTGTCGAAATTCAAAATTTTCGGTAAGGTTTCACTGTCGGTGAGAATGGCTTTCAGAAACATGCGCAGAAAAATCAGCCGTTCTCTGATGGTTATCCTCGGCGTGGCGGGCTGCTCGGCTCTGCTGTTGTGCGGTTTCGGCGTGGAAAACACCATTAATTACGGGCTTGACCTCGAATTAGGGCATTACACGCCTTACGACGTAACCGTTTCTTATTCCGACGGTTTATCTCACTTTGACGACATAACCGCTCTCGAGGGCGTCGTCGCCATTGACGAATACGCGAAATACTCCGTGACGGCGCAGGGCGAAAAAGTTCTTTCGTCTTACGTTTACGTTATGCCGTCCGACCCGAAAATAATCAATCTCGGTTACGATGACAATTCCGTTCTCGTTTCTTCAAAACTCGCCAAGGACATAGGCGTTTCGGCAGGCGACGACGTATCTTTCGTTTACGAAGGCGTGACGTATAAGGCGAAAGTCACCGAAATAATAGACCTTTGCATAACGCAGGGGATAATCATCTCGGAATATCTCTTTGCGGAAACCTACTTCCCGCCGACGGGGGCGTTCGTTAAAACAAAGTCGGGCTTCGCGGCGGCGACCGCTGAAAGCATCGCGGGCGAAAAAGGAATTCTCTCGGCAACCACTATGAGCGATATGCGCCTGCGCGCCGACGAAGTTCTCTCGTCAATACGAGTTATGACGATGACGATAAGAATTTTCGCCATTCTCCTCGCCGTGGTCGTTCTCTATAATCTCGCGCTTTTAAACTTCAAAGAGCGGACGAAAGACATTGCCACGCTGAAAGTTCTCGGATTTTCGAAATTTGAGATCGCGTCGTCGTTCATCATCGAGATAATCGCTCTGACGTTCTTCGGCTCGCTTATCGGCTTAACGCTCGGCTACCCGCTTTTATACGCCGTGCTTTCGATAAACGAAACGCCGCTCATCTGTTACATTTATCACATCGCATCGAATTCGTATTTATACACCGTGCTGTTAACGTGCGGAACGAGTTTCGCGATAAACCTCTTCTTCGCTTTTCTGACGAACAAAGTCAGAATGGTGGAATCCTTAAAATCGGTTGAATAAGCCGCGGATTCACTCCGATTAAGAGCAATAAGTGCGGCTATAAGTCGATTAACAAAGATATTTTTATTATAGCGGCTATTTTGTTGACGGCGCAAAAAGGGTTAAAAAATGGATAATAAATTTATAAGAACGGATATGTTATTGGGTGAAGGTTCGTCCGACGTTCTCAGGACAAAAAAAGTAGCCGTTTTCGGCGTGGGCGGCGTGGGCGGCATCTGCGCGGAAGCACTCGTGCGCTCGGGCGTGGGGACAATCGAAGTTATCGACAATGATACGGTGAGCGTTTCTAACATCAATCGCCAGATCGTGGCTACCGAAAAAACGGTGGGCATGCTCAAAACGGCGGCGTTCGCCACGCGGGCGAAAGAGATTAACGGCGAGGCGAAAATCATCGAGAGAAACGAATTTTTCCTGCCCGAAACCGCAGACCATTTCGATTTTACCACTTACGACTACGTTGTGGACGCTATCGACACCGTTTCGGGAAAACTCGGCTTAGCGGAAATTTGCTATAAAACCGGCGTGCCGATCATCAGTTCCATGGGCGCGGGAAACAAACTTCATCCCGAACTTTTCAAGGTGGCGGACATTTACGAAACGTCAGTTTGCCCGCTCGCGAAAACCATGCGTCGGGAACTTAAAAAACGCGGAGTTGAAAAACTTAAAGTAGTTTATTCGGAAGAACAACCGATAACGCCGCATTTTCAGCCGCAAAGCGAAGAATGCTCAAAAAGGCAGACTCCCGCAAGTTGCGCGTTCGTTCCGGGCGTTGCGGGGCTTATCATTGCGGGCGAAGTGATTAAAGATTTATTGAAAGTCGAATAACGGAAGCGGCGGCAGACCTTTTCGATTTCGGTTTGCCGCCGCTATTGAACATAAAGCCCGTGCGGTTTGCGTTTCGCAAACCGCACGGGCTTTATTAATAACATTATGATTTCGGAGTGATGCTATGCCAGCCAAGAATAAATTGAATCGATTAAAGTCGCGAGTATCAGCGTTTTCTGCAAAAATTTTCCCATAATTTTCTCCTTATTATAGCCGTTTTTGGGGGGATACCAAAGGAATCCCCGTTATTTATTTTGCAGCGAGTTTATAAAACTCGAAATCACCGTAGATATAAGTTACGTATTTCAGATTGCCCGCCCCTAAATCAAACTCGAAAATAAACTTCGGCGTTATGAACAAAAACGCGCTGCTGTCGAAAACGACAAACAACTTATTATCGAAAACCTTAAAGCGGAAGTCTGCGTAAAGCCCGTTTTCGCAGTTGAAAAACACGCCGAAAAGTTGCGTGAGTTTTTCGTTGTTCTTCGTTGCGTATTCCTCGTCGATCGTGAAAACGGTTTCTCCCGCCTCGTTTATTATTTCCAGTTCGCTGTTTGAACGCTCCTCAACACGATAAACCTTGCCGCTTATCGTAATTTTGCTTTTCTCTTCTCTTAACCAAGCCTCCTGCTCCGGTCTTTCTACTTCGGTTATCTCCTTTTCCTGTTCTTCCTGTTTTTTGATAAGTTCCGCCAAAAAGTCGCGGTCTTTTGCCTCGCCGGTAGTGAGGTCGTAACAGTTATAATGCTCGTTTCCGTCGCTCCCGCCGATATAATTATAAGTGTAAACATAATTTTCGAATCTGTTTACGTAAAAAGACTTTTCGTCGACGGCGAAATCGTGTCTGACGTATTCCCTGCTTTCGGGCTTATATTCGGCGTAACATAAAACGCCGCCCGAAAGATAATAAAAGTCGCTATACTTGTTGTTTTTGATTTTCACGCCGTTATCTTCGGCGACGAACGCTTCCTTGTCGTAAAAATCGACGGCTTGCTTTATTTCTTCGGTTTTTACGTCGAAAACTGAGATTTTGCCGTTATAAATAAACGCAAAAGTGTTTTCGTCTATCGGTTGCATAACGTGAGGGGTTGCGCGTTCGCCATGATGCGGATAAACGTCCTTAAAATCATAAAGCACTTCCGTATCCGCGTTTTCGAGGTTCGTTTTCACCAGAGCGACGCCGAACCTGAAAAATTTGCCGGACGAATCCGCGGAAGAATCCGAAGCCTTCCGGGCGGAATACTGATATAAATAATACATATTCCCGCCGAAAACGGTCGTTCCGTAAACTTCCGATGAGCCGTCGCTTTGCTCAACGACTTCGTTTGCAAGGTTTTCCAACTTGTAATGCGCACCGTCTATAACGAGATATCTTTCGTTGTAAAGAGAAAAACCGTAATTCACGTCGGGCGCGATAAGATCGAGTTTTTCTGTGAAATTCAACTTTACGCAAGACGAGAGAGAAAACGAAAAAAAGGCGAGAACAACGAGCAAAATTGTCTTAAAAAGCCTTCTTTTCATCAATTACAACTCCTTTTTTCGATATTTTATTTGTTTTACAATTCCATTGAGAGCGTTTTTTCGGTGTCGAAATACTTCCACGGAATAATATCTGCGGGTGGCTGAATTTTGAAACACAGCCTCTCCTTGGACACCGGGTGAGTGAACGAAAGCGAAACCGCCCAAAGCGCGAGTTTGCCTTTTTTCGCTTTTTCGCCGCCGTAACGCATATCGCCGTAAACGGGCGCGCCGACGTTCGCCATCTGCACTCTTATCTGATGACTTCTCCCTGTGTGGAGTTTTATAAGCACGAGCGTGAGTCCGCTTTTTTCTTCCAGAACGTCGTATTCCAGTTCGGCGAACTTAGCCCCTTCCGTAACCGGCGGACAGACGTAAACCATATTGTTTATCGGGTTTTTCTTAAGGTAATTGGTAAGCGTAGCCCTTTTGGTTTTCAGTTCTCCCGCAAGCACGGCGGCGTATTTTTTCTCGAAATCGCCGTTCTGCATCTGCTCGGAAAGCCTCGCCGCCGCCTTGGAACTTTTCGCATAAACCATTACGCCGCCGGTGGGACGATCGAGCCTGTGAACAAGCCCCACGTAAACATTGCCCTGCTTGTTCTCTTTTTCCTTTACATGCTCCTTGATAACGGTGAGCAAGTCTTTATCTTTCGTTTCGTCCTCGCAGGAAGGAACGTTCTGCGGTTTTAAAACGACTATAACGTGATTGTCCTCATACAAGACGATAAGGTCGTCTTTTTGCATTTGTTCTGCCATATTTACTCCTTAATTTTACTTTCTCGTCTACGCCCGCTTTGTCTGTTTTTTCGGCTGCGCCGCTTTTAACGCCTTTACGGTTTTTCAATTTTTGCCGTTTTTGCCGATGAAAAGCCCGCTCGCGCCGCAAGGGAGATCTATCCCCTCTTCCGTTTTTATGCCGACTTCGTAAGCGTCCACTTCGCCCTCGAACTTCGAGCCGACGGCGAGTTTGAGAATGTTTTTAAGCACCATGGGCTGAAGCCCGGTGGTGTAACTGTTTATCAGGAAGAAAAGCGGATTATCCGAGAGCGCAGAAACGCAAAGTTCCACGAGCGGATAAAGTTCGCTTTCGATTTTCCACATTTCACCGTTAGGACCTCTGCCGTAACTCGGCGGGTCCATAATGATCGCGTCGTACTTTCTGCCGCGGCGGATTTCGCGCTGAACGAACTTTTTGCAGTCGTCCACGATGAATCTCACCGGCTTATCCGCCAAGCCAGAAAGACGCACGTTTTCGCCCGCTCTTTCCACCATGCCTTTGCTAGCGTCCACATGGCAGACGCTCGCGCCGGCGGCAAGACACGCGACGGTCGCCCCGCCCGTGTATGCGAAAAGATTGAGAACGTTTATCGGTCTGCCCGCGCCGCGGATCATCTCCGTCATCCTGTCCCAGTTGACGGCTTGCTCGGGGAAAAGCCCCGTGTGTTTGAAGCCCATCGGCTTGACGAGGAATTTCAGTTCGCCGTAACCGATCGTCCATTCCGGCGGCATTTTTTTGAGTATTTTCCAACCCCCGCCGCCGTTTTCGCTGCGGTGATATATCGCGTTAAGCGACTTATAGCCCGACATATCTGCTTTTTGCGGCCAAATAACCTGCGGGTCGGGGCGCAGGAGACAAACGCTCCCCCAACGCTCCAGTTTCATTCCGTCGCCCGTGGCTATTATGGAATAGTCTTTCCACTTATCCGCGATTCTCATATCTTTTTAACGCCGAGCGTAACGCTCTCTCCGTTGATGTCGAAGTCTTTAACGAATCCGTCGGGCGTTTCGGTTATCGCTTCCGCAAGGACGTCGGACTTAATCTCGTCGGCTTTTTCGCGGAGAACTTTTCCCGAAATTCCGTCGGCTCTGAAACCGAGGATTATTCTGTCCGTAACCTCAAAGCCCGCTTCCTTTCTCATGTTCTGAATGCGGGATACAAGTTCTCTCACCGCACCTTCGAGTTTGAGTTCTTCCGTAAGATGGACGTCTAAAACGACGGTGAGTCCGTCCGAACTTTCCGAAACGAAACCTTCGGCGGGTTCGGAAGAAATAAGAAGGTCGTCGAGTGATAATTCAACGTGAGTTTCGCCAAGGTCGACGGCGTAAACTTTGCCCGCCTTGACCGTGGAAACCACTTCCGCCGCGTTGCACGTGTCGAGGAAGTTCCTGATCGCGCCGAGCGCTTTGCCGTATTTCGGACCGAGCGTTTTGAGTTGTGGTTTGAGTTTATACGAAACGAATCTCGAAGCGTCGTGAAGTATCTCGAATTCCTTTATGTTCAATTCGTCTTTCGCGATGTTCAGAAGCCCCTCGGAAAGATTGACCTTTCTGTCGGTGGCGATATAAAGTTTCTGAAGCGGCTGACGATTTTTGATGTTGCTGCCGTTTCTCGCCGCTCTGCCGAGAGCGACTATTTCAAGCACGTCCTCCATACCTTTTTCGAGTTCGGCGTCCATAAAACTTTCGTCGCAGACGGGGAACGAACAAAGATGAACGGAAATCGGCGCGTCCTTGAAAAATTGCGGAACGAGATTGCCGTACATGCTTTCCGCCATGAACGGAACGTAAGGCGCGATTACTTTGGAAAGGGTTACGAGAACGGTGTAAAGCGTGGTGTATGCCGCCGCCTTATCGTCCGTCATTTCCTTGCCCCAGTATCTCTCTCTGCCGCGGCGGACATACCAGTTGGAAAGTTCGTCCGCGTAATCCTGAATATATCTCGCCGTTTCGAACGTCTTGTATTCGGCAAGCCCTTCGTCCACCGTTTTAACCAGCGTGTTGAGTTTGGAAAGCGCCCACTTATCCATGAGCGAAAGTTTACACTTCTTTATGTCGTACTTCGACGGGTCGTATTTATCGATATCGGCGTAAAGCACGAAGAACGCGTAAGTGTTCCAGAGCGTACCCATAAACTTACGCTGACCTTCGGATACCGCCTCGGCGGAGAATCTCGAGGGAAGCCACGGCGCGCTGCCCGTGTAGAAATACCATCTCACGGCGTCCGCGCCCTGTTTGTCGAGAACGGACCACGGATCGACGACGTTGCCGATATGTTTGGACATTTTTATTCCGTTTTTGTCGTTTACGTGACCTAAAACGATGCAATTTCTGAAAGGCGCTTTTCCGAAAAGGAGCGTGGATATGGTAAGAAGCGTGTAGAACCAGCCTCTCGTCTGATCAACGGCTTCGGAAATGAAATCCGCCGGGAAATGCTTTTCGAAAAGGTCTTTATTTTCAAACGGATAATGGAATTGAGCGAACGGCATCGAACCGGAATCGAACCAGCAGTCGATAACTTCCTTGACTCTCTTCATTTTGCCGCCGCACTTGCCGCACTTGCACGTGGGCGCGTCGATATACGGACGGTGAAGTTCGATATCGCCCTCGATTCCGCACATTTCTTTGAGTTCCTTTTTGGAACCCATAACGTGAATTTCGCCGCAGTCCTCGCAAACCCAGATCGGAAGCGGAGTCCCCCAGTATCTCTCGCGGGAAAGTCCCCAGTCGATAACGTTCTCGAGGAAGTTGCCCATTCTGCCCGTCCCGATCGTTTCGGGCATCCAGTTAACCGTTTTGTTCGAGGCGATGAGTTGCTCTTTTATCGCGGTGGTCTTGATGAACCAACTCGATCTCGCGTAATACAAAAGCGGAGTGTTACATCTCCAGCAGAAAGGATAACTATGCTCGAAAAGTACGTCCTTGAACAGTTTTCCGTTTTCTTTAAGGTCTTTGATGATGAGTTTATCCGCGTCTTTGACGAACATTCCCTTATACGGCTCCACCGCGTCCACGAATCTGCCGCGGTCGTTTACCATCTGAACGAATGGCAGATCGTACTTTCTGCCAACGTTCGCGTCGTCCTCGCCGAACGCCGGGGCGATATGAACTATTCCCGTGCCGTCCGTTAAGGTGACGTAAGAATCGTTGGTGACGTAAAACGCTTTTTGCTTGAACGTTCCGAGCGCGTAAGGGAACATAGGCTCGTATTCGGCGTATTCGTAATCCTTGCCCTTCTTTTTCGATACGACTTCGTAATCCTCGAAGAGCGAGGGAACGAGAGCCTCGGCAAGGACGTAAGTTTCGTCGCCGACCTTGATTTCGACGTAATCGAAATCGGCGTTCATACAGAGAGCAACGTTGGAGGGCAAAGTCCAGGGAGTGGTTGTCCACACGAGAAAATAAGCGTTATCTCTGCCTTTGATTTTAAATTTCACGTAAACGGATTTTTCCTTTACGTCTTTGTAGCCCTGCGCCACTTCGTGCGAAGAAAGCGCCGTTCCGCAACGCGGACAATAAGGAACGATTTTATGCCCCTTATAAAGCAAGCCTTTTTCGGAAATGGTTTTGAGCGCCCACCACACCGATTCGATATAATCGTCGTGATAGGTGACGTAAGGATGCTCCATATCCACCCAGTAACCGAGGCGGTCGCTCATCTTTTTCCATTCGTCGGTATATTTCCAGACGGACTGCTTGCATTCCTTTATGAACGGTTCGATACCGTATTTTTCGATATCCTGTTTGCCGTCAAGCCCGAGTTTCTTTTCGATTTCGAGTTCCACGGGAAGTCCGTGAGTGTCCCAGCCCGCTTTTCTCAGAACGTGCTTACCCTTCATCGTCTGATATCTCGGAATAATATCCTTCATAACGCGCGTTAAAACGTGACCGATGTGCGGTTTTCCGTTCGCCGTCGGCGGCCCGTCGTAAAAGGTGAATTCACTATGTCCTTCGTTGTTTTTGATGCTTCTTTCGAATACGTCGTTTTCGTTCCAGAAATCGAGAACTTCCTGTTCTCTCTTCAAAAAATTGAGCGACGCGTCAACTTTTTTATACATAACTCCTCCGTCGTCGCGAAACGTCCTTTCTGTTTTTGTCCCGCGCGTTATTTTTCCGTGTTTTTCTTTTTTCTCTCGATTTTACGTCCGCCTTTGCGCGTGCGCGTAAAATACTGTAGAATATACTATATAATATCAAAAATATTAAACAAAGTAAAGGGTTTCGGGGCAATCGGGGTTTAGTTTTTTAAATAACGGTTGTCAGCGATTTGCCGACAGAAATTTTTCGACATTTTTTCGGTGTTAAAATGCAAAATTTTTTTCAGGGCGGCAATATTTCCTTGCTTTTTTTTGAAATTTAGGTTAGAATGATTATACTGCGCTGAGTGGGGAGATAGCGGTGCCCTGTACTTGCAATCCGCTACAGCAAGGCTGATCGTTCCCCTCGGCTCGTCGTATGGTTGGCTGCGTGAGGTAAGGCGTGATGATGTCAAGGTCTTATGCAACGCAAAGCCGCGAACCGCGTCAGGATAGGGATATAGCAGCGCTAAACGGTCGATTGCGTGTGCCATAAGGTTGCTTTGACGGAGCGACCTGCCGCACTAACGCTTCGGTTCGGCTTGTCAAAGGGAACTGCGCAGTAAAAAGTACGCAAAGCCGCCGATAAAGCGGCTTTTGTTATTTAACGGCTTTTGTTATTTAATTTGTTGTTTTGCCGGATTTTGTTTCGGCGAGCATTTCGGGGTTTCGGGAGAAAAAATGGCTGATATCGAAAAAAATTTAAAAGCGATATTTTCGGAAATTTCCGCCGGGAACGACCGCGGAGAAAAAATTGCTTTGCTCGGCGCGACGAAATTCGTTCCGTCGGAGAAAATCAACGAGGCGGTTGCCGCGGGGCTTGAGTTTATCGGCGAAAACCACGCGCAGGAATTCCGCGACAAATTCGCACTCTATCCGCCTTGCGAAAAACACTTCATCGGCACGCTTCAGAAAAACAAACTCAAATACGTAGTCGGTAAAGCCGACGTAATCGATTCCGTTTCAAACGAAGAAATCGCGGAAGCGATAAACGAAAAAGCCGCCGCGCTCGGCACCTCGCAAAACGTTATGCTCGAAATCAACGCAGGCGACGAAAAAGACAAGACGGGCGCGTCAATCAACGCAGCAAAAGCCCTCTATAAGTCGATTATCGGCTTAAATCATCTTAAACTTATCGGGATAATGGCAATGCTCCCCGCCGGCAAAACGGAGGACGAACTTGCTTATCTATGCGAAAAAGTAAGAGATTTTTACGACGAAATAAGGCTCTCGTCGCCGAACGTGAAAACGCTTTCCATGGGGATGAGCGGCGACTATAAAACGGCGATAAAGCACGGAAGCAACATGATCAGGCTCGGCAGGGCGATTTTCGGCGAGCGTATACAGAACGCCGCGAAAGAACAAACGGTCTAACATTTTTACGGAATATTTTATCGGAGAGAAGCACGCGAATGGGAATTTTTGATTTTATTACGAAAAACAACAAAAACGACAGCAAAAAGAAAGCAAACGCGCAGGCAGGCGGGCGCACGCAAATAAGAGAAAACGACTACTCAGGCAGCGGCTCGATAAACCGTTATCGCCCGAAGTCGTTCGACGACGTCGCCGCGATTATCGACAGGCTTTTGAGCGGAGAACCGGTCATCGTGGACGTTTCCGCCGTCAGTCCGCAAACGGCTCAGCGCGTCGTCGACCTTATGTCCGGCGCGATTTACGCCATCGACGGAAACATGGGCGAACTGACGAAAGACGTTTATGTTTTCACTCCGCGCGGGGTCGCCGCAAATATCTGAGCAGGATAATCCTATTATAAATTGCGAAGCAAATCGCTGCGGGAAGTTGGTCAGCCGACTTCCCGCGGTTTTTTATTCTTCAAAATTCCGCAAAATTCGATTTCGACCTTTATCGACGAAATTACCCTTTTTATTAACAAATAATATCCTTAATTCGATTTAATTTTACTTTTTTTTATGCTAAAATTAAAGAAAAAAAAGGAGAAGACGACAATGGATAAACACGGAATAGCGATACTTGCGGATAACCCGCCGAAATCGGAAGAAATTGCAAAGGCTTTTGAAGACAGCGGCAGATTTACTATAATCGGAAGAACCACAGACGGCGAAGAAGGCGTTAACATGATACTCAAAAACGACGCGGAATTTTGCGTGATCGACCTTATCCTTTCGGGGCTGGACGGACTCGGCGTTCTGGACAGACTGAGAGCCTACGGTTCCAAAACCAAGATAATCGTTTATAGTTCTCTCTCGAGCGAAGAGGTCGTTGAAACGTGTATTTCCAAAGGCGCGAGCTTTTACGCGGCTAAGCCATGCCCGCCGGAAACCCTCGTTAATCGTGTTATAGACCTATTTTTGAACGGTAATCGCGAAAAACTCCCGGACAATATGCGCGCCGCGAAAACGACTTCGCTGGACGAACGGATAAGCAAAATTTTCATCTCGGTCGGCATTCCTCCTCACATAAAAGGTTACGGTTATCTCAGAGAAGGCATAAAAATTGCCGTTTGCGACCCGGACGTTATCAACAACATAACCAAAAAACTTTACCCGATGATCGGCGAAAGATACGCGACCACTCCGAGCAAGGTGGAAAGGGCGATCCGTCACGCAATCGAGGTTGCCTGGGCGAGAGGGAGAATCGGCAACATAAACGATTTGTTCGGCGTTCAGACATATCTTTCCGGCGAAAAGCCGACCAACGGAGAATTCATCGCGCTTATCGCCGATAAAATGCTGCTCGAAGGCGCGTAAAACCGCAGGGGACGCTTTTTCGCTGCCGAAAAAACAACCGCAAACACGGCGATACGGCGGGGAAATGTTAAAAAATTTAAAAAAAAACAATTTTCGCTCAAAAACAGTTTACAAATTCATATAATATGATATAATTACACCGCGTTGTTTTTTTCGAACGGTTTTCGACGGAAGAAAAATCGCGAAGAAATATATGAACCCGTATTTGCGGATTAACAGCGGAGGCGCGTTATATGAAATACGTAAAATGTCCGAGGTGCGACCTCAATTACATGCCCGAAACCGAAAAATATTGCGACGTTTGCAAAGCCGAACTCAAACTCGGCCCGACGATGAAATTCGCATCGTTCGGCGACGACGAGGATTCCGATCAGATTCTCTGTCCGATATGCAAACGCAATTACATCGAACCGGGCGAGGAAATGTGCGCGGAATGTAAAGAGGAAAGAAGCGAAAAGGCGGCTATCGAACCCGAACAGGACGTCGATCCGGACTGCGACGAAGAATGGAGAAACTACCTCGACGAGGACGAGAAAGAAGCGATAAGCAACAAGCCTGAAGAAGGCGAGGAAATTCTTTCTCTCGACAAACTCGGCGAAGACGAAGCCAAAGAACTCTTTGACGACGAAGAGGAAGAAGATTCCGACTACTACGACAACGAACCCGAAGAGGAAGAAGAGGACGACTTCGATTATCCCGACGCCGACGAATCCGACTTCGAGGACTTCGATGAATCGGAAGAAGACGAGGAAGAAGAGGACGACGAGGAAGATTTCTGATTTCCCCGATCCGGAAATTCTGCCGGTTGT
>JALETB010000117.1 GCA_022781715.1 Clostridiales bacterium
TTTTTTAGTTTTTTTGCGCTCTTTCCGACTGTTTTTTATTTGATTTTTACTGATAACGTTACTAAATTCGTCCTTTATCCGATATCCTGTGACGGTTTTGGTTTTGCGATTTTATTTCGCCGAACGATAATTTTAACCCAATGAAAAATCAATAAGTCCGCCTATAAGTCGATTATCGGCACTTTTTTGTGTTCAAACAACCGCTAAAACCAATTATAACGACATTGCAAACAGTTTTCCAAAAAGATTTTAAGTTGCCTTTAAAAAAATTTTCTTATGCGACAAAATTTTCGTCCCACAACAATAACCTTGTAAACGATAAAAGTTTCGCCCACGGCAAAACCCGCCAACAACGATAGTTTCGGCCATGCCCCGCAAACGAAGATAGTTTCGCCCACGACAAAAAGGGCTTCGTATGAAGCCCTTTGAGATTTTAATTATCGGATTATTTTACGAGTTCGATGATAGCAACGTCAGCGGCGTCGCCTCTTCTCATACCGAGTTGGTAAATTCTTGTATAACCGCCCTTTCTTCCGGATTCGGCGTATTCGGGAGCAATCTGGTTGAAGATCTTTTCAACGAGCGGATGCTTAACGCCCGCAGTTCTCGCCTTGAAATCTTTAATGGATTCTCTCGTTACTTTAACTTCGCCGTCGGCGTTCTTTTCAACAGTCTTTCCTCTCTGCTCCTGAAGATCATAAGTAAGGCTCATAATCTTTCTTCTCGCAGCGAGTTTCTTTCCTCCGTCCTTAAGAACTTTGGTGGTTACGTCTTTGCCTTTTTTATCTTTAGTGGTTACGGTCGATTCGATAACGTCGTCATAACTGTTGATGGCAAGCGTGATAATCTTTTCTACATACGATCTGAGTTCTTTAGCCCTGCCGAGAGTAGTTTCGATTCTGCCATACCACAAAAGGTTCGACGCCTGATTTCTTAATACCGCTTTTCTCTGCGTGGTTGTCATACCTAATTTTCTTGGCATTTCTTTAGTCCTCCTTTTCCTTTAATGATAAACCGTAGGTACCTAATTTGTAGATTACCTCGTCGAGCGATTTCTTGCCGAGATTTCTGACTTTAAGCATATCGTCTTCCGTCTTCTTGGTCAAATCGCCCACAGTGTGAATGTTTGCTCTTTTCAAGCAGTTATAAGAACGCACGGACAAATCCATCTCTTCGATGCTCATATTGATTATCTGGTCCAAGTTTTCCGTTGTAGACTTGACCATTACCGGTCCGCTCATAACGGTGCTGAGCGCAAAAAGTTGAATATGCTCGCCGAGAATTTTTGCGGCAAGGCTTATTATCTCTTTACCCGAAAAAGCTCCGTTGGTCCAAACTTCGAGCGTGAGTTTATCGTAATCGGTGCTTTGACCGACTCTCGTGCTTTCTACGTTATAACTTACCTTTTTAACAGGCGTATAGATAGAATCGATAGGAATATAATCTATTTCTTCCGTCTTGTTGTGTTCTGCGCCTTTATAACCTCTGTCCCTTCCTATGGTGATTTCCATATCGAGTACAGCGCCTTTATCGAGCGTGCAGATATATGCGTCCTTGTTGAGAACTTCAACTTCCATATCCGACGCGATATCTCCCGCAAGAACTATCGCGGGACCCGTTTTATAAAGCCTTAATACCTTTTTAAATTCGGGAGTCGTCGTGGTGGTTTTGAACGCTATTCCCTTAATGTTCAATATGATTTCGGTTACGTCCTCTTTTACTCCCGGCACCGTGGAAAATTCGTGCTTAACGATTCCGTTAGCGAATTTTATTCCCTGCGCCGCCGCTCCCGGAAGAGACGATAAAAGCGTTCTTCTCAAAGCGTTGCCGAGGGTAAGTCCGAATCCCTTTTCAAGGGGTTCGGCAGTTATCTTCGCATACGTTCTGTCGTCGCTTTCAAGGATCCCTATCTTGGGCGTTTCTATTTCCATCATAGAAAAATATACCTCCTGATTATTTGTTATGGTATATATTACTTAGAATACAACTCGACAATCATCTGTTCGGTAATCTGCGAATCAATATCCTCTCTCGTCGGAAGTGCAAG
>JALETB010000018.1 GCA_022781715.1 Clostridiales bacterium
ATAGGCATAAGTTCCGTCGGACGCGGTTATATTGCCTGCGCCGTCGATTATAAGTCCGCCCGTCGCTCCCGTTCCGCCTTCCGCATAGACCGCAAAAGTCGGGTTTGCCGTTGCTATGCCGAGCATAAGCGCAAGGCACGCCGTGAAAGTGAGTATAAACGTTAATATCTTTGTTTTGTTAGCCTTGTTGTGTGTCATAATCGTCGCTCCTTTTAAGTCTCCTTTTTTTGCGAGTGATATTTTGCTCGTTGTTGCAAACGCCCATTGACTTCCGCGCGTGTGTGTGTTATACTGTATACGCTTGTTGTATACGTCTGTATACCTTTGTCGTATACGTTCGCGGCGTTTAAGGGAACGCCTGCAACGTCCTAAGCATTGAAATTATAACAGAAATAAAACAAAATTTCCCCCACCCAAACCCCCAAAAGGTGGGGAAAATTAAAAAAAATTTTTAAAATCGGACGGGAAAACGCTCGTGTAACCGTCAACGGAAGGTCGATATGAGACGTAAGACGAAAAAAATCATTTCATTGTTTGCAGTCATTGCAACGACGCTCTTAGTACCATTTTCTTTTTTTGCGTGCAAAAAAAACAACCCCTTTCCCGACCCCAAAAAGCCGACGACTCTCACTATGTGGCACGTTTACGGCGAGCAGGTCAATTCGCCCATGAACAACTTTATCGAGCAATTCAACGCGACCGTCGGCAAAGAAAAGGGAATTATCATAAACGTTACGTTGATGTCAAACGCCTCGCAAATCGGCAAAAAACTGAAAGACGCGCACACGGGCAAAGCAGGCTCGAAGGAAATGCCCGACTTGTTCTTTTGCCATTCAAGCGACGCTCGCGGCCTCGGATCCGACAATCTTCTTAATTGGAACGATTATTTTTCTTCGTCCGAACTTGACAATTTCGTCCCCTATTTTTTAGACGACGGAATGGTAGACGACAGTCTCGCTGTTTTTCCCGTTTCGAAATCTACTTATATGCTCTTCGTCGCGGGCGGGGTTTTCGACAGATTCGCCGCCGACAAAGACGTTTCGCTTTCCGACCTCGACACTTGGGAAGGGTTTTTCTCGGTTGCCGAAAAATATTACGAATGGTCGAACGGCAAACCGTTCTGCGCGATAGATTATCTGATAAGGCTTGCGGAACTGCGCGCCATATCCGACGGAGAGAATATTTCTTACAAAAACGGCTGGTACGGCTCGGACAACCCCGCGCTTAAAAATGCGTACGATTCGTTCGCCGAGTCTATCGCAAAAGGACATATCGTAGTATCGGATCTCTATTCCAACACGCAGGTTATGACGGGACAGACTTGCGCAGGCATCGGGTCGTCGGCGTCCGTACTCTATTATAACGACGAAATCACCTACCCCGACAACACGTCGGAAAAAATGAATCTGAAAGTCTTGCCCATGCCGCAACAGTCGGGCAAAACGAAAGTCTCGACGCAATCGGGAGTCGGGCTTTGCGCTTACAAAACGACCGAATTAAAAGCCAACGCGGCAAGCATTTTCGCGCGTTGGTTTACCGAAGAAGAACTAAATACAAAGTTTGTTCTTTCAACGGGTTATATGCCCGTAAGAAAAGGGGCTTTCGACAAAATCGACGACAATTCCTTCAAGTCGGAAGCGTACAAGAGCCTGTATGAAGCTCTTAAAACAACCGTTAAGACCTGCTCTTTTAAAAAAGAACCGAGTTTCGAGGGATATTACAACAAAGTGTACGCTTTATACGAAAAAATTCGTAATATTCAGAAAAATCTCGGGGCAAGATACGATGAAGGCGCGACCTATGAACAAATAGTTGCGGAAATGGACGCCGCTTTTAACGACGTCGGCTGATACAAAAAAGCGGAGCGACCAAAATATGAAACTCATAGATTTCAAGAAAAAGAAAACGTCTATGCATCGTAAACTCCTGTTATATATGCTTGCGCTTGTTATAGTCGTCGTTACGTTTATCGCAGTCGGCTTGTTTTTCGTCGGGCAGTTTTCTACGACAAAGGAAAAATATTCAAACAATCTGTCTTTTCAAAACGAATTCTATACGAGACAAACCGAAAAATTTTTCGACGATCTTTCGATGATGACCGAGATGCTCGCAAACGATTCTTCGGCGATAATAGAAGATTATCTGAATGAAAAAGGAATCCATATAAGCGCGCTCAACGATTCGC
>JALETB010000058.1 GCA_022781715.1 Clostridiales bacterium
CGCAGGAACTTTCTATTATCGAAGACGGTAAACTTTGCAAATCCGTTGAGTTCGGAAATGTTGAACACAACAAGAAAGACGATGGCAGTTTTGAGGCAACTATTGAACTTAAAACGCATAAGTTAGTTTCCGATTTCAAACTTGACGATCTTGTTATTTTCGGCGGAGGAAATACCGTTGATTATAATGAATGGTCGCTTGATGCTTCTATGTATACCACAGCATACAATGAAGAAACTCATACATTCACAATCACAATCAATCTCCCCGCTTCGGAACTTGCAAAAGTGCCCGTTGATGATAATCAGGGATTTGACGTTTATTTCACGTTTACTTTGGACGGAAAGGAAACAGAATCATACAAGTCAGCTCATGTTCCGTTTCAATAAGAGTAATTGAACACTCAAAGTAAATAAATAAGGTCGTAAACGGCAATAAGGCTTAGAAATAAGCCTTATTGCCTTTATGGCTAATTAAAGGAGAATTACAATGGGTAAATACGTTCTTAAAAGAATTTTGCTTGCCTTAATGACTACTTTTCTTATTTTATCCCTGTCGTTTATATTCGTTAAACTTCTTCCGCAGGAAAGATTTATCGGGAAACCGGAACAGCGTATCGCATATTACGAAGAACAGGTCCGGTTGGGATATATGGCCTCAAGCAAAATAGAACGCAAAGACGAAACGCCGGTTGACTTTGTTACTTTGTCTAACGGAGTGACAACATATTATTATACGGTTCCGGTGATGCAGCAATACGGCACTTGGCTTAAAAATATAATTTTTCATTGGGATTGGGGTGTTTCCAAAACCATTTCTCCGAATGTCAAAGCAACGGTTATTATAGGCGAAAAACTTATGACAACCATAAAAATTAATATTTTTTCGGTGATTTTTTCTGTTCCTATAGGAATATTGTTAGGAATATGGGCAGCGTTGAAAAAAAATACTATGACAGATCATATCATCTCGACCTTGGTTATGGTGTTTATTTCGTTGCCAAGTTTTGTTCTTATAACCTTTATGATGTTGATTTTATGTTATAAAAACAGCATTTTGCCTACACAATGGCCTAATCCTACAGATCCGGTAAAAAATAGAATTTTGGGATACATTATACCCGTATTTTGTTTGTCGTTCGGTTCTATATGTGGCTATTGCAGATTTGTCAGAGCTGAACTTTGCGAAGTAATGGAAAACGATTATCTCCTGCTTGCCAGAACTAAGGGCTTAACAAAAAAACAGGCGATTATGCGCCACGCGATGAAAAACGCAATGGTGCCTATTTTCCCCTCGATTCTGGCGGAATTTATAGGCATTCTCGGCGGTTCGATGATCCTCGAAAACCTTTACGGCATTCCGGGTATCGGAAAACTTTTCATAACGTCTTTAACGGTTAAGGATTATAATATTTTGTTTGTAGATATGGCGATTTTCACTACCGTAAGCTTACTTGCAGGGGTTGTTTTAGATCTCTCTTATGGATTTATTGATCCGAGAATCAGGATGGGAGCGAAATAAAATGCATAAAAATGTTGATTTAACGAAAATAAAAATTGACGAAAATTCTTTTCGCTTTGTTTACAAAGATAAAAAGATATCGGATAACAAATTAACGACTAAAGCATCTTCTTTTGCTCAGGATTCATTTCGTCGTTTTTGTAAAAATAAATCGTCGATCGTTGGTGCGATAGTTCTTGGAGTTTTGATTATTCTTTCACTTATTGTACCGTTGGTATCTCCACACCCCGTTGATACAGTGAGCGCTTCCGAAGCATTCTTGGAACCAAAACTTTTTAAAGCCGGAACTGGATTCTGGGACGGAACGAAAAGATATGAAAAAGTTGTAAAAGACGACGGTTCGGTGAACGGCGTGCTTTATGATTTTAATAACGAAACGCCGGCAAGATTTTATAAGCCCGCCGTAATGAATCTCGTTGTAGATTCCGAACCGACTTTGATAAATTCCGCTTCGGAATATGGTAGAGGCGGATACGTTATGTTTGAAAACGAAGTACGTGTAGGAACGGAAGAGAGAAACAATGTTGTACTTAACAATACGACTCCTTTTTCGTTTAACGAAGCCGATAATCTGCATATTTCCGTTTCGTTCGGCAACGATGACGACGTCATCGGAAGCAAACTCGGAGAATATCGCATTTATCTTGCCGGCTTTAACGGGGAGAATGTGGTTCTGAAGGATTGGAGCAAGGATTACGGCGATATCGATCTGAACGTGAACGATTGTTTGCGTCAAAGCGGAATAACCGGCATAATCGACGCGGTTTTATACTTCGAACTTAAACCGGGAGAAGGAAATTCGTATATTCTGATTAAGAAATGCCTTTTAACGAGCGATAACGAAACGCTTAACGAGGATCTGGCTCAGATAGGCTTCGACGACGCGACAGAGATGATTCGTCGAAAAATCGATTCTGCCGGCGTTGTGCCTTTCGGATACTGGAAAAGCACGGGCAGAAAGGGAATATACGCTTCCGAAGTCTTTTACTGCAGTTTTACATACGATACGTACGAGGTTGTTTACGGGGAAAGAGAAGTCGTTTACACGATAACCGAATTGCGTAAATTTAAAGAAGACGGTTTATGCGATTTTGACGAGAAAGACGTTGAAAACACGTTCGTTAAATTAAAAGACGAATGTCCTATAAAATCAGTTTTTTCTCCGACTTATAATCCGATAACGAAAAAAATTCTCAGCATTAAAGCGCTTGTTCCGAATTATTATAAATTAGGTTATACGAAAATGCCTAAATTTATTCTCGGTACGGACGCGTCCGGAATCGATTTGTTTACGAGAATGTTCACCGGCTTGCGCACATCTCTTATACTGGGTGTGTGTACGGCTGCGTTCTGTTTCCTTTTCGGCTTGACCTGGGGTTCCATTTCCGGTTACTTCGGCGGCGTCGTTGACTTAACGATGGAACGTTTTTGCGATATTCTTGGCGGTATTCCATGGATAGTCATTATGACGCTCGCAATCCTCAAATTCGGAAATAATTTCTTAACGTTTTTCCTTGCGTTGTGCCTCACGGGCTGGATGGGTACGGCGGCGAGAACCAGAACTCAATTCTATCGCTTTAAGGGTGGAGAATACGTTCTTGCGAGCAGAACGTTGGGGGCAAGAGATGCCAGGTTGATATTTAAACATATTCTTCCGAACGCGCTCGGAACAATCGTGACGTCGAGCGTACTCATGATTGTCAGTACAATATACAGCGAATCGACGCTTGCTTATCTGAATCTCGGTTTGCAAGGCGTTCAGGCGTTCGGTGTTTTGCTTGCCAACAACCAGCAGTACATTCAATCAAACTCTTATCTGATTGTATTCCCGTCGATAATAATGGCGCTTCTTATGATCAGTTTCAACTTGTTCGGCAACGGTTTAAGAGACGCTCTTAATCCGTCGCTTCGCGGAACGGAGGATTAAGGTATGGAAAAAAAATTAGAAGTAAGAGATCTTAAAATATCCTTCCGTACCCCGGCAGGCAAGGTTCAGGCGGTAAGAAATATCAGTTTCGACCTTTATAAGGGCGAAACGCTTGCTATCGTCGGCGAATCCGGGTCGGGGAAATCGGTTACCAACAGAGCGGTAATCGGTATTCTTGCCAACAACTCGATTGTCGAAAGCGGAGAGATTATTTACGACGGAAAAGATTTGTTAAAAATTTCCGAAGATGAGTTTTACAGAATACGCGGCGATAAAATAGCGATGATTTTCCAAGATCCTATGTCAAGCTTAAATCCTATTATGAAAATAGGAAAACAGCTTACCGAGGCGATGATCTTAAAAGGAAAATCGAGCCAGAAAAACGCAAGAGAACTTTTCAATACGACGCTTAAAACGCTCAACGAGCATATGGACGTCGTGGCGACGAGCGAGGAAGAAAAAACCGTCAATAACCGGCAGTGCAAAACGTTCGACGAGTTTTGTGTAAACAGTTGTAATCTCGAAAGAAATTATAACGCAATTCACCGCGCTACAGTCGAGCTTAAAGAAGATATCGACAACTTCCTTTTTCTTATCGAAAGAAAACAGACAGTTGACGTAAAACATTTTTGTCATAGCGTTTTAACAAGAATAAAAGATACCGTTCACCCCGATATTGTCGTGATGGACGATACTTTGAAAGCTAATCTTGCGGTTTTGGAAAGCGAATGTAATCGCGAAGGCGCGGTAAAAGAAGCTTCGGCAGAATGTCTCAAAGCCCTCGGCGAAATTTCTTCGATTCTGGATAAAGCGGCTAACCGCCCCGAACCGAACTATTTCACGCTCGGATATTATATGATGCGTAATCCCGATGCGAATATCGACGATATGCCGATAGACGAGCTTACGAAAATGACGAGAGAATATCTCGACAAAGAGTTTATGCTCGAATTTATCGATAAAGG
>JALETB010000084.1 GCA_022781715.1 Clostridiales bacterium
ATTAGTCGTTTTAACGCTGATTGCCTTAGATACCTTCATTACTGCGCTTGCAAGATCGCTTCCGTTAACCAAAACTTTCATAGTGAATTTCCTTTAGTGTATTTTTCTTTTCTGTATTTCGTCCGCGCCGGCTTGCCGGCGATCGATGATTGATTTAATTATTTTTTTTCTTAGTTTAACAGTATTAATAATAAGCCTCTGTGAGTTTGTGGACATCCTTTCTTTTTCATTCAAATTTCCTTATAACAAGCGGAATTTTAAAAATATCCGACGGTTGAAAAAAAGTGGACAAACCTGATTTTCATGTTGATGAAAAGTTAAATTTTCTCTTTTTGTGTGGGTAACTTTTTTAGGCCGAGAAAATCGTCGCCGGAGAGAGAACCGAATACTTAATATTAAACTATATCTATTATATATAATAAACGAAAAAAAATCAACCGATTAGAGAACCATTTGAGAGGAAAAAATTTTTATTATCGACTTGCGTCGGGAGAAAATTTATTTATCGACAAAATCTCGGTTTATATGTGTATAACTTATCCGGTTTATACACATTATCGTCGTTTTAAGTTGACAACTTTGCGGAATGATTGTAAAATGCGGTTATGAGCAAAATTAAAGAAGAAAAAATAAATTTAATCGCCAAGCAGGAAGAAAAATTCGAAAAATTCTGCAAAATTCTCAAGGAATATAATGAAAAATTCAACCTCACTTCCATAACGGACGACGAGGGGATTTATGAGAAACACTTTACGGATAGTCTGAAAGGCGAAGAATTTTTCCCGTTGAACGCAGAGGTTATAGAGATAGGATCGGGCGGAGGTTTTCCGTCGGTACCCTTAAAAATAGCGAGAGACGACCTTTCTTTCACTCTTTTAGAGGCTACAGAAAAAAAGTGCGGGTATCTGCGCATCGTCGGCAAAGAGTTAGGTTTTGAAAATTTCAACGTGGTTTGCGGCAGAGCCGAAGAATTCGGGAAAAAGGCGGAGTTCAGAGAAAAATTCGACGTTGCAACCGCAAGAGCCGTCGCGCGGCTTAACGTTCTTTGCGAATACTGTCTGCCGTTCGTCAAAAAAGGCGGATATTTCGTCGCTTATAAAGGCGACGCTGAAGAAGAGATAAAAGAAGCGGAAAAAGCCGTGGAAATTCTCGGCGGAAAAATCGTTGAAATAAAAGATTTCGTTCTTTCCGAAAAATCGGGAAGAAGAAACATAATAGTGATAAGAAAAGAAAGAGAAACGCCTTCGGAATACCCAAGGCTCAACGGTGCGATAAAAAAGAAACCGCTTTGACTTTTTTATTATAATTCAGAAATAAACAATTTAATAAATAATAAAACCGCCCGATAATCGACTTATAGGGCGGTTTTTCAATATTGTTTTATCCGGTATAAAGAGCGGAAATTTTAATAATATATAATTTTCAAACCTTTCTTTTCGGCTTTTTTTATGGTGTAATAAGTTCCGCCTTCTTTTCTTCCGTCGTGATAAGCAAGAAGAAGAGAACTGTTGTTAACGAGATATTCGTCGCGGATAAGCATGCAGTTTTTAAAATATGGTTTCTTCTCTTCGGCGATATAATCGGCGCGCGATAAACATTCGGAATACAATTTTTTCTCTTCTTCGGTGTAATTCAGAGTCTGATCGGAACAGGGAATAACCGCGCAGATTTTAACGTTTTTACCATCGTTTTTAAGTTCCGTAAGAACGGAAAAACATTCGAGGTCGAACCCCTTAGCCATCCCGACGAGAAAAATTTCGTAGCCGTTTTCCGCGATCTGTCCGAGATAAATTTTCAGTTTTATTCTGTCGAAGTCGTCCGGGAGATATCTGTGTCCCGTCACGGAGCACGTTTTGTTTATCGAAAACGGCGGAAGATTGCTTGTTATCATTAAGGCGTCGATTTCCCCTTTTGTTACTTGGAAAGTTCCTTTATCGCTCTTTTGTAAATTTTAAACTGAAGTTTAAGGTTTTCGAGAGAAACGAATTCGTTCGGCTGGTGAATTCTGCAGTCTTCGTCCGTTTCGGGGCCGAAAGCCGCGCCGAATTTCAACGCCCTTGCGTAAGTTCCTCCGCCGATGGCTATCGGTTCTTCGTGTTTGCCCGTTTCTTCGTTGTAGATTTTAAGGAGAGTTTTAACCAAAAATCCCTCTTTATCGTTAAACAAAGGCGTCTGGTGAGAGAAAATTTCCACCGGGGCGATGAGTTTCAAAGCCTCGACGAGTTGCTCGCCGTTTAAAAGAGACGGGTAACGGAAGTCCACCGAAACTTTTATTTCGTCGCCGTCAAGACTGATAATATTCGGACTCATCGTGAGGTTGCCGGTTTCGTCTTTGAGTTGTTTAAGCCCCATTTTATCTTCAAAGAGATATTCTCTTATTCTGCCGTCGATAACGCCGACCCCTTCGAGATATTTAACCATTTTCAAAATGGCGTTAACGCCTTTGTCGGGTGTGGAACCGTGAGCGGAAACGCCTCTCGCAACGAGTTTTCCGTTCTCTTCCTCAACTTCGCATTGACGCATTAAATCGGCGTTTAAAGGTGCTATAGCCTCACATTTGTCGCAAACAACGTTAATTCTTTCGCCGCCGCAGAGTTCTTTCAATTCGCCGGAAAGAGCCTTGAAAGTGAACTTTGCATGCAAAATTCCCTTCTCGGCGTAGATGACCGGAAAGTCGCCGTCGGGCGAAAAACCGTAATCGGGGAAACGGGAAACTTTTCTGAAATGTTTGATACACTTCCAGCCCGTTTCCTCGTTGCAGCCGAGAATCAGCCTGATTTTTTTGTTTGGAACGTAACCCTCGTCTTTGAGTTCTTTCATGCAGTAAAGACAGACCATAGCGGGGCCTTTGTCGTCGGTCGTTCCTCTGCCGTAAATTTTTCCGTCGGCTTCGGTCGCTTTAAACGGCGGGTATTTCCAGGCGGAAAGGTCGCCCGCAGGAACTACGTCGAGATGAACGAGTATCGCTATTTCGTCTTTTTCCGTTTTACCCTCGCCGAAAACAACTTCGCCGATATAGTTGTCGTAATTGATCGTTTCAAAACCGAACGAG
Organism: Clostridiales bacterium; assembly: GCA_022781715.1. GTDB lineage: Bacteria > Bacillota > Clostridia > Christensenellales > Borkfalkiaceae > UBA10281. The sequence continues at coordinate 3,053 of JALETB010000084.1, forward strand.
CCGGCAAGATCGAGAAAATATTTCAGCGCATTATAAACACCCTCGCCGAAAGGTTTGTTTTCCGTCGCTTCGCACTGAACGGACGGGAAAGATACGAGAGTTTTCAGGCTCTCCTTCATTTTTTCGAAATTTTCCATGATTACTCCGTTTAAAATTTACCGCAGGTTTAAACGCCGTAACGCGGTAATTTTAAAAATTTTAGAAATTCGCTTAATTTTATTATACACTTTTTTTTATTTATGGTAAAATAAAAACACGAAACTTTTTTGAAATAGAAAAGAAATTTTTCGGTCAGGCGAAAATTTATCCGCCGCAGTCGCGGATTTAGTCGCGGATTTAAACGAAAAAACGAAAAAATGACCGGCAAACAAGGAGAATTATGGAAAAGGTAAGAACGAGATTTGCTCCCAGTCCCACGGGATTCATGCACCTCGGCGGGCTTCGTACCGCGCTTTACGCGTATCTTTACGCAAAACATAACGGCGGCGATTTTATTTTGAGAATAGAGGACACCGACCAGCAGCGTTACGTCGAAGGGGCGGTCGAACTTATTTACAGTTCCCTTAAAGAATCGGGGCTTATCTACGACGAAGGTCCCGACGTGGGCGGAAATTACGGTCCTTACGTTCAGAGCGAGAGAAAGGAAATTTATCATGAGTACGCAAAAAAACTCATCGAACTCGGCGGAGCGTATTATTGCTTCTGTTCAAAGGAAAGGCTCGAATCTCTCACCGACGAGAACGGCAACAGAAAATACGACAAGCATTGTCTTAAACTTTCCAAGGAAGAAATCGAGAAAAAACTCGCCGCCGGCGAACCATACGTTATCCGTCAGAACATCCCCACCGAGGGCGTGAGCGAATACGAAGATATGGTTTACGGCACGATAAGAGTCGATTATGCCGACCTCGAAGATAACATTCTGATAAAGAGCGACGGCATGCCCACTTATAACTTCGCGAACGTTATCGACGACCACCTCATGGGGATAACTCACGTCATCAGAGGAACGGAATATCTTTCGTCCACCCCGAAATATAATCTTATGTACGACGCGTTCGGGTGGGAAAGACCGAAATATATTCACCTGCCCACGATAATGAAGGACGCGACGAGAAAACTTTCCAAACGTTACGGCGACGCGAATTTCGACGATTTCGTCAAGAAAGGTTATCTCAAAGAGGCGATTATAAACTACGTAGCCCTTCTCGGCTGGTCGCCCAAGAGCAACGTCGAAAAAATGACGCTCCCCGAAATGGTTGAAATGTTCTCGCTCGACGGAATTTCGAAGTCGCCTTCTATTTTCGACGAAATGAAACTCCGCTGGCTCAACGGCGAATATATCCGCGAACTTTCCGAGGACGAGTTTTATGCACACGCCCTTCCCTATCTCGAAAACTCCGCAGTCAACGGTAAATTCGACCTTAAAAAGATTGCGAAACTTCTTCACGGCAGAGTGGAGGTTCTCGGCGATATTCCCGAAAAAATAGACTGGCTCGTTTCTCTTCCCGATTACGATTTCGCGCTTTTCGACAATAAGAAAAACAAAACCGACAAGGAAGTAGCGAAAACTCTCCTGCCCGAGATAAAAGAATGGCTCGAAGATATCGACGATTTCTCGAACGACGTTCTGTTCTCCACGCTCAGCGAAAAAGCCAAAGAAAAGGGGGTTAAGAGCGGCTCGGTGTTCTGGGTGATGAGAATCGCTATAACCGGCATGGCGGTAACTCCCGGCGGAGCGACGGAAATCGCCGAACTTTTAGGCAAAAACGAAACGCTCGCGCGCGTTGAAAAATCGATAAAACGCCTCGCGGAATAATCGGTCAACAAAAACATCAATCGATAAACACGCGGCTATAAGCCGATTAAACGTGTAAATTAAAAAAATAAAGCGACCTTTGAACGGGTCGCTTTTTCAGTGTGAGGACAAAAAAGTGCGGCGACCGTTTTTTTATCAAAAACGGTCGCCGCCCGAAATGAAAAATGAAATCAGATAAACGTTGCGCTTCTGAGTTCGTAAACAAGGAAGCCGGTGTTGAAGATGGACGGCTGAGCGATCATCACGGGGATGTGACGAGTGGAATTCGCGTCGGTCGCGCCGTCATAACTCTGAGAATAAAACGCTCTCATGAACGTCTGACCCGTCGTGCCGGACGTTGAGAAATCCATGCGGACGACGTTGAACGAATAATCGTAATACGGCGGCGTGCCGAGAAGAATGTTTTTAAGCGAGCAGGACGTCAGATAATCGTAAGAAGGGGCGGAGTTTTTCTCGGTGGAAGTTTTGGTGTAAACCGAACCGATCACGCTTCTCAGTTCGCCGGAAAGCGGCTCGATAGTTTTGAACGAGTAACTCATGTTCGCCTCGTGCTTGAAGTTTCTGAACAAAAGCAGCATAAGTTCCACGTCTATATAAGCGTTTTTGTTGTATTTGCTTATCGTAATGTCCTTTTTCGCCCTTTCGCCGAACTGTTCGGGGCTTTCGTCTCCCTCGAGAATCTCGATTTTTATCGCGGCGTCCTTTTCGGTGTAGTCGATAGTGGAAACGTAGCGCGCGTTTTTGATAGAATAAGTCGAACCGGACGGATAAGGCACGGTGTTGCTCACTTTCTTCACGGACTTAATCGGTTTAAAACCGGTGTTATAACCCTCGAAAGTCGTTTCCGTTTCGGTCACGTCGGCAAAATCGCGGGCGTTTTCCTCGTCACCCGAAATTTCGTAAGTTCCGTAAACGGTGAGCGTGGTTTTATAAGTAAAAGTGCCGTCCTCGTTCGATCTTAAAACGGTTTTGTAAGACGAAGAAAGGGTTTTTCCGCCTTCTTCCGTCGTTTCTCTCGTTCTGAATTTAAGAATCGAGTTCGTCTGTGTTTTGTTCCAGAGTTCGTTTTCCTCAACGGAATACACGCGGTATTCGATAATTTCTTCCTTTCCCGCAGGGGTCTCGTTGGAAGTGTCCTTGTTCCAGTAAGAGCCGTTGAACGCTATCGACGCGGTCGTTTGTCCGCACCCCGCGAGCGCGAAAACGGCGAGCGCGCACGAAATTGTCGCTATAATTTTCTTTTTCATATTATCTCCGAATCGTTATATAAAGGATAATTAAGTTTATTCTATCATAAACCGCCGAAAAAGAAAACAAAAAACAAAAGAAAAACAAATTTTCACAATAAACTTATGGAAAATAACCACGGAATGTGGTATAATCCTATATATACTTCCGCTTAGCCGAGAGAGATCCGAACCACATTAAGTTTTAACGGCGCAAAATTTGCAAAATCGGCGTTAAACTCACTTATAATACGGCAAGTATTATCGCGTTCGTTTGCCTTGATTTTTCTAAATTTATCGCCGTTAAAATGCGAAGCACCTTAAAGCCGTATTTTTTAGGCGGTTGTGGCGAAGATTTGCGCAGGCGTACTGGACGTACTTCAAGCAAAGATTTGCCGCAACAGGAAAAAAAGACGGCTTTAAGGCTTGATGGGGTTCGAATCTCTCTCGGCTAGCCGTAATCACCTGTGGCTAACGCCGATAAGCGGAACTTTCGGGACAGACGAAAATGATTTTACACGGAGTTAAAACTTATTACGCCGCGATTGACGCCGCAGCGGATCTGGTTGCGGGGCAAAGCCGCTCGCCGGACGAGCGCACGGTGATTTTTTGCGAGGACAAATTAACGCTTTCGATGGAAAAAGCCATCGTGAAAAGGCTCGGCGGAACGTTCAACGTCGAGGTTTTAACGTTCGGCAGATATATCAAAAAAGCAGGGTCGGACGGCAACGCGCTCACGAAAGAGAGCGCGGCGATCGTGGTGAAGAAAATTCTCGGCTCGATGAAAAGCGACTTAAAAACCCTTTCGCGGCTTGCTTCTTCGCCCGCGTTCGCATTTGAAACGAGCGAACTCATCGCTCAGTTAAAATCGGCAAAGGTCACGCCTGCCGAACTTCTCCGCGCAAGCGAAAACTGCCCCGAGAACATAAAAGCGAAAATTTCGGACGTCGCCGCCGTTTTCGGCGCGTATGAGAATTTTTTGAAAGAAAGAGGATTAACCGACCAGAGCGGAATTTTAGACGCCGCCCCGAAACTCATCTCCGCCGACGAAAAACTGAAAAAATCCCGGGTTATCGTCGCGGGGTATTCGTCTCTCACGCGGCAGATTTGCGACATAATAAAAACGCTTGAAAAAACGGCGGCTCGTCTCGACGTTTTTGCCGTTCACGGTGAGAACGAAAACCTTTACGGAAACGAAGTTTATAACTTCGTGAAGAAACTTCCGTCCGTCGCCGTAACGGAAGAAGACATGGAATTTTCGCCCGAACAACTCGCCGTTTTAAACGGACTTTTTGACCATAATCAGTTTGCAAAAGCGGGGCTATATAGCGATAAAACGCATATTTTCGAAGCGAAAAACATCAGCGAAGAGATTGATTTCATCGCCAAAAGAATAACCTATCTCGTCACGTTCAAAGGTTACAGATATTCCGATTTCTGCCTTGCCGCGGGCAATTTGCCGAAGTATTCTCTCAGGATAAAAAAGACCTTCGACGACTATAAAATCCCGTATTTTTCGGACGAGAAACATTCGCTTTTTTCTCATCCGTTAGCAAGGCTCTCGCTGAGTCTTTTAAAAGCCGCAGCGCGGGGCGGCGACGCGGACGAGATAAGGAGGATGATTCAGAATCCGCTGTTCATTCCCGATAAAAGCGCGGCGGACTTATTCATCCGCGAGATGACAAAAAACAGCGTTACGCCCAGGTTTTTTCTCGACAGAAACTTTGCGGTTTCGGACGACATGTTTATCCGGGCCAAGCGCGACGTTCTCGCCGATTTTATAACGAGATTCAGGCGTACCGACAAAGCGAGCGAGTACGTAAAACTGCTCAAAAAGTTCTACGAAAGGGCGTTCGTGACGGAAAACGCCGCCGAAACGAAGGCTAAACTCATCGCGATAAACGCCGAGGAAGAAGCCGAATTTCTGAGTTCCGCGCTCGAAAAAGTAATCGAAACCGCAGAAAAAACGGGCGAAGTTCTCGGCGATGACGTAATCACCGTGACGGAGTTTTCGAAACTTCTCGAAGCGGGCTACAAGGCGTGCGAAGTGGGGCTTATCCCGCAACTTCTCGATTGCGTTTACGTTGCCGAACTCAAAGATTGCAGATACAAGCGATTCCGATGCCTGTTCGCCGCGGGGCTTAACGGCGACGTACCTTACGTGAAGAGCGATACCGCGCTGCTTCTCGACAGCGACATTTCCGATCTCGAGGACCTTTCGGTCGCGATAGAGCCGAAAATCACCGTCGTGAACAAGCGTGAAAAGGAAGCCGCGGGGCTTGCTTTCGTCTCGTTCGAGGAAGATTTGTTCCTTTCTTACTCCAACCTTTCGCCCGACGGAAAACAGAACGTGAAGAGCGACGTGATAGATTATTTTCAGAAAATTTTCTGCGGCAAAGACGGAAAACCGCTCGCGGCGTTCAATTCTCTCTCTCTTCTCGCCGCAGCGGAGAGTTCTTCCGGCAAGCGTAAAGACGTTTTGGAACTGCTCGGTTACATGCGTCTGCGCCCCGCTTTTTTCTCGCTCGTAAAAGACGCGGACAACTTTAAAAACGGGGCTATAGATTCGTTATCGGCTGCTTCCGCCTTTCTGGGCGCGCTTGAAAACGAGGGAAAAAGCGACGAACTTTCCTATGCCGAAAAGCTGCTCGGCAAGACGGACGGAGAGATCGTTTTCAGGAAAAACATCCCCGCCGAAAACTACTTCGCGAAGGGTAACGTTTCGGCGAGCAAGATAGAGTGTTATTATTCCTGCCCCTACAAATGCTTCGTTAAGTACGGGCTGGGCGCGGCGGACAAACTCACCGCCGACGTCCGTTCGCTCGATTTCGGTAACGTTCTGCATAGCGTCGCCGAAAATTTCGTTCGTCGGATAGACGAGGCGACGACGGACGAAGAGGCGGAAAATCTTGCCGAGGAAGTGATAAAAGAAGCTCTTTCCGTGCCGGACATAGCGAAATTTTCCCGCCGCGGCGACTTTGCTTACGCCCTTAAACTCACCGAAAAAGAGGGCAGAAAACTGTGCCGCAATATTTATAACGAGTTTAAAAACTCCGGTTTCAGACCCGTCGGCGAAGAGGTTTGGTTTGCCGATTGGGAACCCTACAAATCCATTCCGCTCAGGACGAAAAACGGACTTTTTAAACTTTCCGGCAAGGCGGACAGGGTGGATAAATACAAAAATTACGTCCGCATAATCGATTACAAAACGGGCAACGTGGACGAAAAGGTCAAAGACGAAAAGTTTTACACGGGGCAGAACCTGCAACTGTATCTCTATATGAACGCGTTCGTCCGGAGCGGCGAAGAGCCTGCGGGGGCTTATTATTACGCGGTGAACGATTCCTTCCGAAGATCAGGCGAGGACGAAACGCCGATGGCGGGTAAAACCCTTTCCTCGGACGAAATCATCGACGCGACCGATAAAAACGCCCGCGCGAACGGAAAAAGTTCGGTTATAGATTACAAAATAAGCAAAAAAACGGGAAAACCCGGCGGCAGCAGCACCTGTGACGACCACACCTTGCGCGGGTATATGAAATACGCGAAAAAACTCGCCGAAAAAGCCGTTACGGACATAACCGACGGCGTAATCGTTGCTTCGCCTTACGAAAAATCCTGCGATTATTGCGAATACGGCGCGATTTGCGGTTACGACGAAGAGGCGGGTTATAAGGAAAGAAAAGTTTCTTCCGTCAAGCCGGAAACGATCGTCGAGGCGGCTTATGGCGAAGAGCCGACGTCAACAACGGAAAAAGCGGAAAAAGAAGCGAAAGGAGGCGAGAACGATGGCTGATAAATTTACGCCCGAGCAGCGCCGCGCGGTGACGGAAACGGAAGGCAACATGCTTGTTTCAGCATCCGCCGGCAGCGGAAAAACTTATGTTATGATAGAGCGGCTCATCGGCATAGTTCTCGACGGAAAAGCGAAGGTTTCGGAGATTCTCGCCGTAACGTTCACCGAAGCCGCCGCGGCGGAAATGAAGCAAAAACTCGTTTCCGCGCTGAGAAAAAGGCTTGTCGACGGCGGGGATAATTCGGTTGTTCGCGCCGCACTCGACGAAGTGCCATCGGCGAGCATTTCCACGATACATAAATTCTGTATGGACCTGCTCAGAAGTTATTTTTACGAGATCGGGCTCGACCCGGCTTTTAAAATCGCCGACGAAACAGCCGCTTGCGAAATTCAGAGCGCCGCCGCAGACAAAACCTTTGCGAAACTTTACGACGCGGGCGACGAGGATTTTTTGTATCTCGTGCGCATTTTCCGCTCGGGCAGAAGCGACGCGGAACTCAAAAAAGTGATAAAAAAGGCGGTAGAATTCGCTTTATCCGAGAAAAATCCCGAGGAATTCCTTGAAAAATGCGGCTCGGAGCCGACCGAAGAGGAATTCGAAGAAATCGAAAACGAACTCGCCGCGATGCTGAAAGAAAGAGCCGCCGCGCTGTTGCCGTCCTTTGAAAACATGCGTGAAATCCTGCGCGCCGCCGGCGTAAAAAAGCCGGACGGCTATTTCGACGAAGTTGCGGCAAGGCTTAACGAAATAATTGCCGCGCCGTATCTTGCACAGATATCCGCGGTTTGCGCTGCGGGCGTGGGAAGGGCCCCGTCCGTTCCAAAGGAAGCGGAGGATGAAAGAAAGGCGTTCGACAACCTGAAAAAGAAACTCGGCAAATTTTTCGATGACGGCAAAGTTTTGCTCGAGAGCGGCGAAGAATCGGCGAAATCGGCGTTTTTATCCACAAAAAGAGCGGTTAAAGCCCTTTCGCGGCTCGCGATATTATACAAAAATGAATACGACGAAATGAAGGCGGAAGAATCGTTCGTCGATTTTTCCGATCTCGAACACCTCGCCTATAAACTTCTCACCACAAGCGGAAACGCGCTCGCTTCGGTACGCGGCAAGTATAAATACGCCTTTTGCGACGAATATCAGGACGTAAACGCCGTTCAGGAAGCAATCCTCAACCTCGTCTCTCCCCACGGCTTGTTCATGGTGGGCGACGTTAAGCAGTGCATTTACGCGTTTCGCGGTTGCAACCCCGATATTTTCGCCTCGAAGTTCGCGGCGTTCGAAGTTTGCGAAAAACGCGTCGAAAGCGTGATTGCCGACGGCAAACCGAACGACGACGGTTTTTACGATAACGTCGGCAAAGCCGTTGCTTTGGCGGAAAATTTCCGCTCCGCGGAGGGCGTTTTAAAAGCCGTGAACAACGTTTTTTCCGCAACGATGACCGAAAAATCGTCGAGGATAAATTACGCGAAAAACCCGATGAAATTCGGCAGACTTTACCCCGAAAACACGGGATATGCGGCGATGCACGTCATCGTGGGCGAAAAAGAAAAACGAGAGTCGCCGACGGGCGTTTACGACCTTGTTAAGGACGCTGCAGCCGAGGATGAACCCGATAGTTTTTATGAGGGGCTTCTGATCGGCGAACTGATCGAAAAAGAACTCGGCGAGCCGATTTTCGACATAAAACTCGGCGATTACCGACCCGCAGAACCCAAGGACGTTGCGGTGCTTTTAAGGAATTCCAAGGGCTTTGCTACGGACGTCATCAAAACCCTTTCGCGCCTTAACATTCCCGTTTCGTCTGCGGCTAAGGACCCTGTGGTCGATTATCCCGAGATTAAACTGCTCATCGATATTTTAAGGCTTATCGATTTTTACGCCGACGATCCGCCGCTCATCGCCGTAATGAAAAGTTCGGTCGGAGGATTCGACGAGGAAGAACTCGCCGCGATAAGGGCGGCCGCTCCGTCGACGCGCTCTCAGTCGTTGCCCACATCATCGCCGCTCGTCGCCACTGAAAAAGAAGAAAAAAGAAAAGCGCCGACCTTCCTCGAATGCGTGGAATATTACCTCAAAGAGGGAACGGACGAAAAACTGAGGGCAAAAATCGCGCGGTTCGACGAATATTTCAAAAAAATCCGCCTGCTTGCGGAATTTTGCGGCGCTGGTGAGATTCTCGTGAGAATAATCAAAGACTGCTCGCTCGACCTTGAAATTTTAACCGGCAGGCTCGGCGAACTCAGGCTTGAAAGGGTGAACAGATTCGTTGCCGAAAGCGAAAAGGGCGGCGAAAAACTCACCGTGAGCGAGTTTCTGAAGAAAATCGAGAGTTCCGGCGACGAAATTTCCGTTGCGGAAGCGGGCGGAAGCAATTCCGTCACCGTTATGAGCATGCATTCGTCCAAGGGGCTGGAGTTCCCGGTGGTGATAATCGCGGGGCTGGGCAGACAGTTCAACGCCTCCGACGAGCGCGACGTTCTGCTCCTTTCCAAAACCCGCGGATTCGCACCCTATTGTTACGACGAGCAGACAATGACGAAAATTACCACGCTCAAGCGCGAACTCGTCAAAAACGAAACCCGCCGCGCCACCGCCCGCGAGGAATTAAGGCTTTTATACGTGGCGATGACGCGCGCTCAGAGCAAACTCCACCTTGTGACAAGCGCAGAACTCCCCGCCGAAAGAAACGAAACCACCGCCTCGCTCGCGCGGAGGTTCACCGATTATTTTTCGCCTTGCGACATGCCTGTTATAATTCACGATAAGGCGGACATAAAGACGTTCGGCCGGGCGGGCGAAACGAGGAATATTCTCGTCGGCGAGGCGAGGGAATCGCTTAAGGAAAAGATATCCGAGAGCGTTTCGTTCCGCTATCCTTTCGAGGCGGACACGATTCTGCCCGTCAAGCGCGCCGTTACGAGCATTTCGGAGGAAATGTCCGAAGTTAAGCCCGTGATTTTCAGCGTGGACGGCGAAGACCCTTACGAAGAATCTTACGACGATTTTTACGACAATATCGACGCCGCCGCCGATTCGCTTTCCGATGAAATTCCGGACGACAAAAAAAGCAAAATATCGGTCGGAAAAGGCAAAGCGAACGAGCGCGGAACGGCTTATCACAAGTTCCTCGAGAACTTTGATTTTAATGCAAAAAGTGCCGATAACGAACTTATACGGCAACTTTCGCAAGGTGTTCTCTTGCCGGAGCAGGCGAAATTGCTCGATAAAAACACGCTCCGGAAAATCGTGAACAGCGACGTGTTCGGGAGGTTTGACGGTTACAGAATTTATCGCGAACAGCCTTTCGTTGCGGGGTTTTCGGCAAAGGAGGTCGGCTATAAAAAGGCGGACGGCGAAATTCTCGTTCAGGGAATAATCGATTTGCTTGCGGTTAAGGGGGGCGAGGCGATAATCCTCGACTACAAAGCCACGAGAAAGAGCCGCGAAGAAATGCTCGAAAGATATAAAACGCAACTGGAAATCTATAAAAAAGCCGTGGAAAAAGTTATGAACCTGAAAGTTAAAAAGATGATTTTGTTCAACGTTTTCACCTGCGAATCGGTCGAAGTCGAATAAAAGTTGCCAAACTTCACAAAAACAGACAAGCCGCCCGCCACGAAAATGCGCCGGCAGACCGAATAAGGCAGCAAGCCGCCCGCCGCGAAAATGCGCCGGCAGACCGAATAAGACAGCAAGCCGCCCGCCGCGAAGTTTTCGCGGCGGGCGGCATTATTTAAAAGAAAAAATCAATAAACGAAATAAATCACTTTGTATTTTCCGTCGTTCACCATTTTGGTCACGGCGCGTTTGAGTTTTCCGCGCGTTTCCTCGGGCATCGCACCCGTCTTTCTGTTGATTTCGTCCAGAACGAGTTCGCCGAGCGGTCTGCCGAAAACCTTCGCTTCCGAAACTTTCCCTTCGCGCGTTTCTTCGGAGATGAAATCGATGAAGTCCTCGCACTGTTTTTTCGTGCCGGAAATGGGGTTGACCGAGGCTTTAACTCCCACTTTCACGACGTGCAGACTCTCCGTTTCGGCGGTAACTCTCACGCCGTAACGATTGCCTTGCTTAACGAGGGTCGGCTCGCCGATCTCAACGTCCTTTTCGGACGGCAGAACGATTCCGTAACCCTTCGCGTCGGCGTCTTCAAGCCCCGAGCGGATGCGGTCGTATTCCCATTTCGCCTTGGAAAGATCCCGCACGAAACTCATCAACTTATATTCGCCGTCTATCGTTTCGCCGCACGTTTCGCTTATAACTTCGTAGAACAGATTTTTGTCGGCGTTCACCGTTATCGTAACTTTCCCTTCGCCCGCGTCCGACCTTACGCCTGCGGGGATAAGTTTATCCACGCCGGCGAGCGCGTCCTCGAGCATATAGGCGTCCTTCATTTTTATCATGTTTGCCGAGGCTTCCTTAACGGCGGCGATGATTTCGCTCACCACCTTGTTTTCGCTCGGCAGCGCGCAGAGCCAGTCGGGCAATTCCACGTCCGCCGACCTTATCGGGAACTCGGACAACGCCTTTTCCATAACGGCGGTGAATCCCTCCTCGCCGCAGTTTAAAACGTCGAGCGGAACGACCGAAACGCCGTATTTCTCTTCCAGAGCCTTTTTCAGTTCCGCGGTCGCTTTGCTCGTCGGGTCCTTGCAGTTCAGGCAGATAACGAACGGTTTGCCTATGTTTTTGAGTTTTGAAACGGTCATTTCTTCCGCTTTTTCATAGTTTTCGCGCGGGATTTCCGTTATGCTTCCGTCGGTGGTGACGACCACGCCTATCGTTGAATGTTCGGAAATAACTTTGTCCGTACCGAGTTCCGCCGCTTTTTCAAAGGGGAGCGGCTCGTTTTGCCAGGGCGTCTGCACCATTCTCGGTTCGCCGTTTTCTTCGTGACCGATCGCGCCGTCCACCATAAAGCCCACGCAGTCGATGAGCCTTGTTTTCGCGGTGGTTTTGCCGAAAGTTACTTTTACGGCTTCGCCGGGAATGAATTTCGGCTCGGTTGTGGTTATGGTTTTGCCCGCGCCGGATTGCGGAAGTTCGTCGGTGGCGATTTTCTTCTTGTTCTTACCCGTAATATTCGGCGTTATCAGAAGTTCGGCGAATCTCTTCACGAACGTTGATTTGCCCGCTCTTACGGGTCCCACCACGCCCACGTAAATATCTCCGCCCGTTCTCTTGCTTATATCGCTGTAAATATCGTATTTCTCCATAAAAACTCCTTGCGGCATTTCGCTTACGATATTATTCTATTATCGATGGCTGCCCGATATGCTTTCGCGGCGTGAAAAATTTGCGGGGTTTCCCTTATCGGACGGTATGCCAGACAAGAATAAAACGAACCGTGGTCTGACGGCGAGTTTTTGACTAATACATCGTTACGCTCGCGGCTTATACGTCAAGTATTAATCCGTTCGCGTGCCTTGTCTTAGCCTAAAAACTCGCCGTCAGACTTGCTTGCAACCAAAACGCCGATATTTTCGATGATTTTTGGTGAAGGCGAACGCAGACGTACTCTACGTACTTCAAGCGAGAATTCGACAAAAAGCACGGAAATTGCGGCGTTTTGGCAAGATTCGTTTTATTCTTGTCTGGCATAAAACACAAGCCCATCGTCGAACCCGCGCTTCATCCATTCCTTTTTGTCGAGACTTTGTTTTCCGGACATCGCGCAGCAGATGTGTTCTTTGTCAATATTCTCTTTAGTTATTCTGATATAATTCATTTTCACGAATCT
>JALETB010000092.1 GCA_022781715.1 Clostridiales bacterium
TCCCAAAAGGTTACGATTTCCATAAACTCACACAGGCACGATTGGATGCAATCGTTGATATGATCAACGATCGACCTCGCAAATGTCTTAATTGGAAATCTCCACGAGAAATTTTTGTTGCACTTGCTTGACAATCCGCCGTGTCGGCGAACGCCGACGGAAGAGGACAAAAAAGAACAAATTTCAACAATCGTTCTTTATAATCCGTCGTCCGATTTTTCTCTTACCTTCCCCACTCGGGGAAGGTGGCAAATCGAGCGGTTTTCCGCGTAGATTTGACGGAAGAGAACAATGCCTTCTCCCTTTGGAGAAGGTGTCGGCGAACGCCGACGGAAGAGGACAAAAATTGACGAACGACGGCAAACAAGTTTGCCGCGTAACGAGTTCGCTTGGATGGCGCACCACGAAAAAGGGAGACGAAAAACTTGTGTCACGCCGCAGGCATAAGGAATATTGCCGTTTCCCGCAAGCGGGAACCCACGGCAAGAATTTGCTTCGCAAATTGACGAACGACGGCAAACAAGTTTGCCGCGTAACGAGTTCGCCCGGATGGCGCACCACGAAAAAGGGAGACGATTTCTCGTCTCCCTTTTTCGTGGTGCGCCATAAGGAATTCGAATCCCTAACCTTTGGTTCCGTAGACCAACGCTCTATCCAATTGAGCTAATGGCGCATATGTATCGATTCGGTTAATCTTTATCCGCGGCAACCCTCGCCACGCGATTTTCGCCGCCGCAAAAACTAACCGTTCAAGCGTAGTTTATTATATATCCTTTTTTTCGGTTTGTCAAACGTTTTTAAGCCATTCGGAAAACACGCCGATTTATTTTTATGACCGACGATCAAAAGACAACCCCACATCATCTTCCGCTTTCGTCCGGCTGTCTGCTCCCCTCGAGCGTTATTCCGCGCAGCGGCGAATATTCGTCCGTCACGAGCAACTTTCTTTCGAGCATTTTTTCGCCGAGATACTTCTCGATTACGCCCGCGCTTTTCATTCCCTTTTTGGCGAAAACCATTCGCTTCGTTTCGCCGACAAGAAGTTCGTCGGTGCGGATAATTTCTTCGGGAAGTGGGTCTATAAGTTCGTTAACGACCGAAATCCGCTTGTATCGGTAAGGATTCGGCAAGCCATAAAACCGCACTCTCACCCTTTCGCCGTCCGCATCCGCGACGATAAAAACAGACTTTCCCGTGTCGTTATAAAAACGCAGATCGGCATAAGAATAACTCACCATCGCGTCGAACGACGGTTCGACGTAAGACACCGCAAGGCTGTGCCTGTGCCGCTCGGTGACGGTAAGCCCCGACAAAAGCGCACAGTTATAAACCGTCGACGACACCTGACATACTCCTCCGCCGACGCCCTCGACGAATTTGCCGTTTTCGATGACTTTCGCCGTGGAAAAACCGCGCTCCTCCGTCCTTTCGCCGACAACTGTGTTGAACGAAAACTCCTCGCCGTTCGCGATTTCCGTTAGATTCAACTGTTTGCACGCAAGGCTTATGTTCTTTTTACGCGAAGCCGCGGAACTTTTATACCGCGTGGAAAACTCCCCTCTTTTTTTCATCGCAGACTTAAGCTCTTCGAGCGTGACGCGCGGCTTCACCTCCACGTATTCCGTGGCGCAAAACTTCCCGCCGCCGCCATCGAGAGTTTTTTCGATGCCCTCAAAAAGAGCGCGTTTATCGACTCCGAGCCCCGCTTTTTCGGCAATGAACACAAACGGCTCGTCCAGTTCGGGGCGACAGGTGAACGTGGCGTCGGCAGGCGGAATGAGCGACGAATAATAAATATCCTCGACAACCTCGTCAATTTTCTTGAGATACGGTTTTCCGTTTTCGACGTCGATTTCAGGATAGGAATACTCGTACGTTTTTCCGTTTGCCTCGACGGTGAGGCAGACTTCGGAACGGCTGAGGGCAAAACCCGGAATCTGCGCTTCTTGCGCCGAAGCGTATAGCGCTCCTCGTTTTTGCAGACCGCGCGCAAAAACACACGCGCAAAGAGCAGCCGACAGCGAAATTATTTTTTTCGACACGTCCTTACGTAAAATCATATACCGCAAGTATGCGTTTTCCGCCGGAAATTATGCCGTATACACCGGAAATTATACCGGGAATTATTACGAGGAGTTTACCGCGAGTATATATAATATTGTTGACAAACAGGCGATAAAGGTTTACAATAAGTAAAACACTTGTTATAGAATAAATTTATCGGATTATCGGAGAATATATGGACGATATAATAAGGATTGACGGACTTGAAAAAAGGTTCGGCGAAGTTCACGCCGTGAACAACCTTTCGTTCAAAGTTAAAAAAGGCGAACTGTTTGCGTTTTTAGGCGTTAACGGCGCAGGCAAATCGACCACTATTTCCATTATGTGCGGACTTTTGGAAAAGGACGGCGGCAAGGTTGAAATCTGCGGAAAAAACGTTGAAACGGACATGCGGGAAATCGCGAAAAAACTCGGAGTGGTGTTTCAGAATTCCGCGCTCGACGCCAGCCTTTCGGTTAAGGATAATCTCGTTTCGCGTGCGGCTCTTTACGGAATTTACGGCGCGGAAGCCAAAAAACGCATAGACAACCTTGCCGAAAAACTGTGTTTTAAGGACCTTATGACGCGGACAGTGGGCAAACTTTCGGGCGGGCAGCGCAGACGGATAGACGTGGCGCGCGCGCTTCTTCACAAACCCGAAGTCCTCATTCTGGACGAACCAACCACGGGACTCGACCCGCAGACGAGAAAAACGCTCTGGGAAGTTATCCGCGATTTGCGGCTTCACGACGGAATGACTGTTTTTCTCACCACGCATTATATGGAAGAGTCGGCGGACGCAGACTACGTGATAATTCTCGATTCGGGCAAAATCGCCGCAGAAGGCACGCCGCTCGAACTGAAAAACAGATACACGGGCGATTTCGTCACAGTTTATAACGCCGACGAGCAGACGGTTAAAACCCTCGGTTTTCCTTACGAAAAGATCCGCGACGCATTCAGAATTTCGGTTAAGGACACCGCCGAGGCGCGCGACCTGATAATAAAACACCCCGCCGTATTTTCGGATTTTGAAATAACGAAAGGCAAAATGGACGACGTTTTTCTTGCGGTTACGGGAAAAAAACTTGCGGGAGGAAACTGAAATGAAAACGTTTTTCGCTTTGACCAAAAGAAACGTAAAAGTATTTTTCAAAGACAAAGGCTTGTTTTTCTCGTCGCTCATAACGCCTATAATACTGCTCGTTTTATATTCCACGTTTTTAGCGAACGTATACAAAGAGTCGTTTCAAGGCGCGGACGGGTTCGAGATGCCGGAAAAACTGCTTAACGGACTCGTCACCGGCGAACTCGTATCCTCACTTCTCGCGGTTACGTGCGTTACCGTGGCGTTCTGCTCCAACCTGCTGATGATTCAGGACATAACGAGCGGCGCGCGGAACGACCTTCTCGTTTCGCCGATTAAAAGCCCCGTTTTGTCCGTTTCGTATTTTACCGCGACGTTCCTCTCGACGATAATCGTAAGCCTTACCGCCATGGCGGCTTGCCTTGTTTACACGGCGGTAAAGGGCTGGTATTTATCCTTCGCGGACGTTATGCTTCTTATTTCGGACGTCGCGCTGCTCACTCTTTTCGGAACCGCGCTTTCGTCCTGCGTGAACGTATTTTTAACCACAAACGGTCAGGCTTCGGCTGTGGGAACGATAGTTTCCGCCGGGTACGGATTTTTGTGCGGCGCGTATATGCCGATCGCGAGTTTCAGTCCCGCGCTCAGAAATATCATTATGTTCCTGCCCGGGACTTACGGCACGGCTCTCATCCGCAACCACGCGCTCTCGGGCGCGCTGGACGAACTCGGTTCGCTTATCGGCGATGAAACCGCGCGGACGGAAGTGATTAAAAACATCAGAGACGGCGTGGACTGCAACATATATTTCTTCGGCGACAAAGTTGAAATATGGGTTATGTCTCTCGTCCTTGCGGGTGCGACGCTGCTCCTTCTCGGGCTTTACGTGTTGCTCGGAAAACTGCTGAAAAAACATAAATAAAAAACGTTTACGACGTTGAAGTAAACGTAAAGGAGAAAATAAAAAACATGAAATCACTTGAAATCATTCAGAAAATCATTAATGTGCTGAGAATTCTCGCTAAAATCGCATTCATATTCTGCATAATCGGCGCGGTGACCGCCGCGATCGGGGCGGCTTCGCTTTTCGCGATCAACGAGGATTCGGAAATCTGGAAAAAGGCTCTCGAAGCGATACAACCCGATACAATCGACCTCGCCGCCGTGCGTTGCTCGTGCCTTGCGGGCGTCGTCGGTTGCGTGGTCGGAGCCGTTCTCAGTTGGTTCTCGAAGAGACTTTTCGAGGACGAACTTGCCGCAGGCACGCCTTTTGACAGATATATCTGCAAAGATATGCTTAAAGTCGGCATTATTTATCTCGCCGTTTCAGTCGTCTCGGGGATAATCATAGCGATAATTTACGCCTGCTTCAATCTCGACGCGGACGGAAGCGAATTTTCGGGATTCACCACAGGCATAGTATATATAATCTGCTGGCTTCTGTGCCGTTACGGCGCGGACGTTAAAGAAGGCGTCGGTGTTGACGGCAGTAACGGCGTCGGCGGCAATAACGGTAATAATGATAATAACGGAATTAACGGCGGCGCGGAAGCAGCCGGGAAACCCGAAACCTCGGAAGAAACCGGCAACAACGGCGACGATTTGTTTTAAGATTTTTCCGTAAATTTAAGAGCCGCCGGGCGGAACGAAATCGTTCCGCCCGGCGGCT
>JALETB010000011.1 GCA_022781715.1 Clostridiales bacterium
CGCGCCCACCTTTCTCACGTCGGACTTCCGCTCATCGGAGACGAAAAGTACGGCGATAGGTCGATTAACGAGCGTTTTAAGAAAAATAAGCAGTCGCTTACGGCGTACAGAACGGAGTTATATTTTGATAAAAGCAGTCCCCTTTATCTTCTTAACGGCAAAGTTATAGAACTGCCCGTTCAAATCGAGAAAATGTAACCGCTATTTTTAAAACAAGTCGCTGCAAAAAAACGAAAAAATCAATACAACAGCTAAAAAAACAATCGCCGGAACGTCGAGGCGCCGTCCCCTACGGCCCAACCTAACACCTGCCACAAGAAAAATATAACTACGGGAGCAATATATTTTTTATTTTACAATAAAACGTTAAAAATAAGACACTCACATTCGAGTATCTTATTTTTTTACAGCCTCTTTTACAATTAGTATAAAAATACAAAACGCCGATATTTTTAAGTTGTCACTACTTTCTGTTCATACAGGACTCTATAATCTCTATAATTTCGGATATGCTCTCTTCACAATCGTTTTCTATCCATTTATTGACTATTCCGATAAGCCCCTTGATATAAAACGAAACGACGTAGGGCTTCGCGTTCTCTTTCATGTCGTATCTGTCCATTATCGGGTTGAAAAAATACTTGTACATATAGTCGAACGTTCTCTCCCACCTGAACAATTTAACGTGTTGCAATACCGTTCGATACATCCGCTTGTTTTCAAGAATGAATTTAAGATAGGGTTCGAGATATTTCGGCGTTACGAGGTACAACTCGGTTAAGTCCGCCTCGCGAATATGATTCGCAACCCTTTGTTCGTCGCTCGCAACACCGAAGTCGTCCACTTCCTGCATTTTGAGATAGAAATTCTTTAAAACGTACTGCGCGGTTTCCTCCAAAAGGTCGGCAAGAGTTTCGTAATGCAAGTAAAAAGTCGAGCGATTTACGCCCGCTTTATCGCATATTTCTTTAACCGTGATATACTCGAAGTCCTTTTTTTCAAGCAGCAAAATAAGAGCCTCGTCCATAAGACACGCGGTATTGTAGTACTTGCTTTCCGACTTATTCATTTATAGCGTCTGCCTCCGTTCTTAGTATTTTAATCTCCCTCACGGATTTTATAATCATATAAAACGCGGCGAAAATCGTCAACGCCATTATAGCCGATAAAAACCTCAACCAAACCCGATTTTCAGGCGTATCTTACGCTTAATTCATTGTTCTTTCCGCGGCTTATATTTGTATATTAACCCGCGGAAACGCCTCGACTTAATCGCAAGGCACGCCTGAAAATTTGCAGTATCAAGGATTAAATAATATAGGGCAACCTCAAAGCCGACTTTTCTGAAGATTTATGGGAAAGGCAACCGAAGTTGTATACGAATACTACAAGGGCGCATTTGCCTTAAAGCGCAGAAAAGGCGGCTTTGAGGCGGAATTGATCGGGGGTTCTTCTCGGCTACAAGTCTGAGGCAAGTTTTAGGCTAAGACAAGGCACGCGAACGGGTTAATACTTGACGTATAAG
The DNA here is from genome assembly GCA_022781715.1 of Clostridiales bacterium. Lineage (GTDB taxonomy): Bacteria > Bacillota > Clostridia > Christensenellales > Borkfalkiaceae > UBA10281. The sequence goes on from JALETB010000011.1 coordinate 1,526, forward strand.
CCGCGAGCGTAACGACGTATTAGTCAAAAACACGCCGTCAGACCACGGTTCGTTTTATTTCGGGCTGGCATACTGGACGTACTGCGCCCGAACGGTCGCGGAAAATGGCGAAAAAGACGCCTTTTCGGTAATTAGTGATGACGAATGAAATCCCTACTCTTTTAATATATAATAAAACCCCGCATTTTGTCAAGCGTATGCCGGACAAGAATAAAACGAACCGAGGTCTGACGGCGAACAAAACCGGATTAGTCGATTGAGCGATTTGTCGAAAATAATTAAAAACGAGCGTTAATCGCCTTATAGCCGCCCGTTTTAAATCCGATTGAGTTTTGAAAAGTTTATTCCGCGGCTTTAAGGCTTGCGTTCATATCCACGGAAATTATCCTTTTACGGAGAATTATCGTGACAAGAAACGTGAAGAACCAAACCACGACGGGAGCGATAAGCCACACATACCAGCCGATTTTCGCCAACGAACCGATGCCCATAACCGCAAATACGATATCCGCCAGAACCGCGCCGACGCCGTAACCGAACAACACGCCGACAGTGACGTCGATATAAATTTCGCGATAAATATACCCCGAAACTTCGCCGTCGTAATAGCCTAAAACCATGAGCGTAGCGATTTCGCGGTTTCTCTCGCTTATCGAAATATTCGTTATCGTGTAAATCGCTGTGAGAGTTAAAAGGGCGGCGAACGCGACCACCACGACCGCAAGCCAGGCTATCGACGCATTGCCGAAATCGCCGAAAAGACACATATCGAGAAGCGCAAGTCCCGCGATTACAAGCCCCATCGACCCTGCCACCGCAACGACCGTCATTATAAATCTGTTCATATACCTCAGCACGTTTCTCGCGGTAGATTTGTATTTAAACGACAGCCTGTTCCAGATGAACGGGATTTTTTCGATTATTACTTTTTTGCCGGGGACGGGCGAACGCGGTTTCAAAAGTTCGGCGGGGGTTTCCGCCGATGTTTTAAGTCCCGAACGAAGAGTTGCGAAAAGCGCCGTTACGACAATGAACGCAAACGAAATAAGAAATGCCGTTGCGGAAAAAATCCCCGATTCGGGAGGCATAACGTACCTGTAACCGAAAACGAGATAAATAAACGAACAAAGCCCCGTTCCGACGAAATACGCCGCCACGCCGCCGACCGACGTCGCGACAAAGACGAACAACAGATATTTCCCTATCACCTGCTTCGACGAATAGCCGAGCGTTATAAGGCACGCCGTCTGCGCGCGTTCCTCTTCCATAAGCCTCGTCATGTTGGAGAGAACGACAAGAGCCGTTATGAATGTGAACGCCACGGCAAGCGCAACCGCAAGTCCCATTATTTTGCCTGCGTAAGCATTGATCGATTTGAAACTGAAATTGTCGCCGAGAGTTAAAAACGCCGTTTGTCCTTTAATCGTTTCCCCGTCCGCGCCCGAAACGTAAGCAAGTATTTCCGTAATTTTCGATTCTTCGCGCGCAACGAGTTCTTTATATTCGCCCGAAAAGAGTTTGATTCCGCTTCTCTTCGGCAAGGAAATATATATGTCGGAAACAGCCGTGGCGACGGGAATGACCGAAAACGGAAGATATAACGCGTCGTCGAGGAAGATAAATCCGTCGCTCATCGTCGTATCCGGAATTTCGTCCGTTTCGTTGAGATAACTCGGCTCGCCGTCTTTGGAAAACAGAAGCGGGTTTTCGAGAATCCCGGCAACGGTCACCGTAACGGGATCAAGCAAAGCGAAAAACTGCTTTTCGTAATCGCTTAATTCTCTGTCGCCCTGCTCGGCGAGTTGAAGCAAAATATCGCCGAAATCGAGCGTTATCTTATCGCCCGCGGAAAAACCTTTTATAAAGTCGTCCGCGCTTTCCGAGTAAACGATTTTCTCGTCGTCGGGCGAGGAAACAGCCGAGCCTTCGGCGCCTTCATCCGCGCTTTCCGCGCTGAATTTATTCACGGTGGCCGAAAGCGGGCGGTCCGAAAAATAAAGCCGCGTAAGCCTCCGCTCGCCGTTTACGGAAATATAAACGTCGAAAGACGCGCCCGCGTTCACGTTTTCCGCGCCGTATTCGTTTTTTAGCGCGAGTATCTGATCCTCAGAAAAACCGCTCTGCGTTTTGCTTTTTATTATCACGTCGGAAACGTTGCGTTCAACGGCGAATTCGCTTATCGAATCGTTGAGTTTTTTGCCCGTCGCCCCGACGCCCGAAGTCAGACTCACGCTTATCAGCACGATAAAAACGATCGAAATGAATCGGGAGATGTTTTTTCTGAAGGACCGTCCGACGGATTTGAAAAAGGTTCTCATTTTTTCACCATTCTATTTCGTCCACGCTCTTCGGCTCGGCGTTGACGACGGTTTTTTCGATTTTTCCGCTCTTAATGTAAAACACCTTGTCGGCAATATCTTTTATAGCCTGATTGTGCGTGACGACGATGACGGTTTTACCGTTACTCTTTGAAACGTCGTAAAGGCACTTGAGAATTTTCTTGCCCGTAACGTAATCGAGTGCGCCCGTCGGCTCGTCGCATAAAAGAAGTTTCGGATTTTTCGCGATCGCGCGCGCTATCGAAACCCTTTGCTGCTCGCCGCCCGAAAGTTGCGCGGGAAAATTGCCCAGCCTGTCGCCAAGCCCTACCTGTTTCAGCGTCTCTTCGGGAGAAAGGTGGTTTTTGCAGATTTCCACTGCGATTTCCACGTTTTCGAGCGCGGTGAGGTTGGGCATAAGATTATAAAACTGAAAAACAAAGCCGACGTCGTTCCTGCGGTAGTCGCAAAGCCCTTTTTTGTCAAGAGCGGTTACGTCTTTTCCGCCGAGAAAAATTTTTCCGCTCGTCGCTGAGTCCATTCCGCCGAGGAGATTTAAAAGCGTGGTTTTGCCCGCGCCCGAACTGCCTAAAATAACGGCGAAATCACCCTCGTCGAGTTCGAGCGAAACCCCGCTCAGCGCAACCGCCTCCACTTCGCCCGATTTGTAAATTTTACCCACGTTTTCAAGGCTGAGAAAACTCATGACAAGCCTCCTTCGTCGTTTTTTTTGTTTATTATACTACGTAATTGTGATTAAGGGAATATAACAAATTAAAAATACGATAAAATTTACAAAACGTCCGTCTTTTTATGTTTCTTTGCCGCCCGCCCGCGTTGCGGGCGGGCGGCAAAGAAACATACGAAAAAAATAAAAACCCGGAACGAAATTTCGTCCCCGGGCATTATTTTCGCCTCTTGGCAAGGCATTTTTTAATTTTGATTGCTCCGACAGTCAATCACGCCGACTACCGATTTACGCAAATTTAAATTACGCCGGTTGCCAGCCCATTTTCTGCCCCGAAAGCAGATGAATGTGAAGGTGCGGAACGGTCTGCCCCGCGTCGTCGCCCTGATTGATAATGAGCCTGTAACCGCCCCCGAGTCCGAGAATATCCGTCAGCGTCGGAATTGTTTTCAGAATTCTGCCGAGCATAGCGGCGTCCTCTTCCGTCATTTCCGCAAGATATTTAAAATGCTTTTTCGGAATTATCAGAAAGTGATTTTTAGCCTGCGGATTTATATCTCTTATCACGATAAAATCCTCGTTTTCGAAAACCTTATTCGTGGCAAACTCGCCGCTCACGAACTTACAAAACAAACAATCTTCCATATTTTCGCTCCTTTTTTATTTATTTTCGCCTTATCCCGGTGGTTTCCACACAATGCGGTTCGCCGCACCGAAATCATCCTGCGTTAAATTATTCCATTATTTCCGCCAGCGCGCCGTCCTTAAACGGTTCGATGAGCCTTACTTTGATTTTTTCGCGGACGAAACCGCTCTTGACGTAACATCTCACGTAATTTTCGGTGTAACCGACGAGATAGTCGTCCTCGATTTCTTCCGGCACAAGTTCGCGCGTTTCGCCGATGTTTTCCGCGATGAATTTCTCTTTGAGTTCGCGTTTGAGCGCGAGCATTCTCTCCATTCTTTTTGCCTTTATCTCGTGCGGAATTTCTTTCAGTTTCGCGCCCGCCGTTCCCTCGCGCTTAGAATAAGGGAAGCAATGAATGTCGGCGAACTTCGCTTTTCGCGCCGTTTCGAGCGACTCCTCGAAATTAACGTCGCTCTCCGCCGAATAACCAACGATTATGTCGGTGGTTATCGCCGCGGAAGGGAAAAACTTGCGGATGAGTTCGCACTTCGCGAGATATTCGCTCACGGTGTAATGCCGGTTCATCGCCTTGAGGACTTCGTCCGAGCCGGACTGAAGCGAAAGGTGGAAATGCGGGGCGAAATCTTTCAGTTTTTCAAGCGACGAAAGAAATTCCTCCGTTATCACGTTCGCCTCCAAAGAGCCGAGCCTTATTCTGCAATCAACACACGAAAGTCTGTCTATAAGTTCTTTAAACCCCAAATTATTGTAGTTATAAGACGAAAGATTTATCCCCGTTATAACCGCCTCGAGCGGAGATAAACACTCTATTTCGCGCACGGCGTTTTCGGGGTTTCTCGAGCGGACTCTGCCGCGAAGATAAGGGATAATGCAATAACTGCAAAAATTATTGCAGCCGTCCTCCACCTTAATAAACGCCCGTGTTCTGTCTGTTTTTTCGGGCAGAAACTCCTCGTAATATTCGTCCGCTTTTTCTATCGCCACGCCCGTTTCGTCGAGCATCGCGAGAATTTTATCCTTAGATTTCGCGCCCGTAACCAAAGTTACGCCCTTTTTCTTTAAAAAGGCCTCCGGAACTTTCTGCGAGGCGCACCCGGTGACGATTATTTTCGCGTTTTCGTTGAATTTGCGCGCCCGCGCTATCGTCTGGCGCGATTTCTTTTCCGCCTCGGCGGTTACGGCGCACGTGTTGATTATGTAAAGATCGGCGGCGCACAGTTCTTCGCTCGTTTCGTAGCCTTTTGATTTAAGCCCCGCGATAAGCGACTCGCTTTCGCAACTGTTAACCTTGCAGCCGAGCGTGAATACTACGGCTTTCATTTCTTCTCCGCCCCGTCCTTTTTCTTCATCACGAGAGCGATCCATTCTCCCTCGTCTTTTCTTTGAACAAGTTCAAAATCAATAGCCGAATATCGGTCTATAACTTCGTTAACGCGGCTTTTTATAATTCCGCTCATTATCAGAACCCCGCCGTTTTTAACGTGCGAAGGGATAGAATCGGAAAGAATTAAAAGAACGTCCGCGGTGATGTTCGCGAGGACGAGATCGCCCGTTATGTTCTTGTCGTCGAGCAGGTTGTTGAGGTCGACTTCGCACTTGTCCGCCACACCGTTTATTTCGCAGTTGTGCTTTGCGGACTTGACGGCAACATAATCGATATCCGTCATAACGACCTTTTTCGCACCGAGTTTCGCCGCGGCGATACCGAGAATTCCGCTGCCCGTGCCGACGTCGATAACCGTTTCCGCGTTCTTCACGTAATTCTGCATGAGCGAAATAACCATCGAAGTAGTTTCGTGTTCGCCCGTGCCGAAAGCCATATTGCTGTCGATTATGATTTCGACCTGCCCTTCTTTGGGCTTTCTCTCGATCCACGCCGGACAGATAAGCACGTTGCCGAGTTCTATGGGGCGATAATGCTTGCGCCAGATTTCGATCCAATCGTCACCGTCCACAATCCTCTTAACCGTTTCCAAACTGCCTGTTTCTATGCCGTTTTCGGCGCAGTTTTTCTTTAACTCGTCGAGGTCGGCGGCTATTTTTTTAACCGTTTCGTCGGTTATGTCGAGCGGAATATACGCCTTGACGAGCGTCACGTTGCTGTTGAGTTCTCTTAAGACCGCGTCATCCACGTAGTCCCACGTCGATTTTCTGTCGTTAAGCAGTTCCACGACGTCCAGAACGTCGGATATCGCCACTCCGTAATTCGTATAATTCCACATAATGTCCGCAACGAGTTCCTGCGCGGAAGTCGTCGTGGACACGGTAAGTTCCGTAAATTTCATTTTTTCTCCGATATAATCGATTATAATTCTGTTTATATAATAATACGACGCAGGCAAAATGTCAAGTTAAACCAAGATTAAAAAACCGCCGAACCACGTTTTACCATGGTTCGGCGGTATAAAGTTGTTTAATATCCTCCAAATGCTGCACACATAGGAGGAAGCCAAAAAATAATCAATACAAGAATCCATATTACAAACCCCCAAACCGCGCCTTTTATTGTTTTAGGTTTATTAATAGCAATGCATATAATCATTCCAATGATACCCAAAACAAAACCTAATACAAATCCGCCTCCAAACGATCCTTTCTCTTCTTCTTCCATAAATATTCTCCTTTATTTTGGTCAATTATTAATATACCAAAGTATTTATATATTGTCAAGTATTTTTATATAATTGTCAATAAATAATGTACTTTGAGGTGCAAACCATGCTAAATGAAAGAATTAAAGAATTAAGGCAAGCAAAACGAATGACGCAAGTAGAATTGGCCAACTCGCTCGGATTGACGAAACAATGCGTAAGCAATTGGGAAAATGACAATGTTGTTCCTTCCATCGATATGCTCGTAAAACTTGCCGATTATTTTTGTGTAAGCACCGATTATCTGCTCGGAAGAGATAGCGGAGCAACCCTTTACGTAAATGGACTAACAACCGAAGAAGTGTCGCACCTAAGAGATTTGATTCTTGATTTGCAGAAAAAACACTAAGTTGGCCGTCGTAAGCAGAAGAAACTTAAAATATTGCAATTTTAAAACGCCGCGTTCCGAAAAATTTCGGAACGCGGCGTAACCAAAAAACTTTAAGATTAAATTAATTATCAAACGTATTCGGGTTCTTTTTCCGCGACTATTCCTTTCTGACGATTGCGATAATCCTCTATCGCGGCTTTTATAGCCTCTTCGGCAAGAACGGAACAATGCAACTTTTGCGGAGGCAATCCCTCGAGTTTTTCGACGACGGCTCTGTTGGTGAGTTTCAACGCTTCGTCTACCGTCATTCCGATAACCATCTGCGTGGCGGTGGAACTCGTGGCGATAGCCGCGGCGCAGCCGAACGTTTTGAACTTTGCGTCCACGATGACGTCGTTTTCGATTTTAAGCGTGATCTGCATTATATCCCCGCAGGCGGCGTTGCCGACTTTTCCGAGTCCGCTGTAATCCTCTATTTCGCCCACGTTCTGCGGATTTTTAAACGCTTCCATTACTTTTTCGTTATACATACTCTCTTTTAAACCTCCTTTAACGTTCCGTCGAGTTTGAACAGCGGCGACATTTTTCTGAGCCTGTCCACTATTTCTTTGAGTTTATCCACGGTGTAATCCACTTCTTCGACGGTGTTTTCTTTTCCGAAAGTGAATCTTATCGAGCCGTGAGCCAATTCTTCAGGCACGCCGAGCGCAAGCAGAACGTGCGACGGTTCGAGCGAACCTGACGAGCAAGCCGACCCGGACGATACGGCTATCCCCGCAAGGTCGAGCGAGAACAAAATCGATTCGCCCTCGATATATTCGAACGAAAAATCGGCGTTGTTCGGAAGCCTTTTGCTTCCGTCCTTCGGCCCGTTGAGTTTTACGTAAGGAATTTCCTCCGTAACTCGTTTAATAAATCTATCCCTGAGCGACGCGACGTATTTCGCGTCCTCTTCGAGCGTTTCGTAAGTGAGCCTCAACGCTTCGGCAAAACCTACCGCGCCGGGAACGTTCGTCGTGCCGCCTCTTCTCGTTCTCTCCTGATGTCCGCCCGAGATAAGCCTGCCGATGCGCGCGCCGGTTTTGATATAAAGTGCGCCGATGCCTTTCGGTCCGTTGAACTTATGCGCCGAAAAACTCATGAAGTCCACGCCGAGATCGGCAACGTTTATTCTCATCGCGCCCATCGCCTGAACGGCGTCGGTGTGGCACAGAATTCCGTGAGAATGAGCGATTTCAACGATTTCCTTGATCGGCTCGATAGTTCCCACTTCGTTGTTCGCATACATGCACGAAATTAAAATCGTGTCCGGGCGGATAGCCTTTTTCAGTTCTTCGATATCGACAAACCCCTCTTTATCCACGCCGACGAACGTGAATTCGAACCCGTCTTTTTCGAGTTCCGCGGCGGTTGTGAGCATTGCCGCGTGTTCGATTTTCGTGGTGATGACGTGTTTGCCATTTTCGCGAAGAGCGTGGCAAACCCCGCGCAAAACCCAATTGTCGGCTTCCGTTCCGCCGGACGTGAAATAAATTTCGCTCGGCTTCGCACCGATGAGCGTGGCGATTTCGTCGCGCGCCTCGTCAACGGCTTTCTGGGCGTCCCTGCCCATTCCGTGCTGACTGTTGGCGTTGCCGTAATATTCCAGAAAATACGGCGTCATTTTTTTCAGTACGCGCTCGTCGAGTTTAGTCGTCGCAGCGTGATCGAGGTAAATCTCTTTCATTTTAAACTTCCTTCTGTTATATCTTTTAACGTAATGCCGTCAAGCACGTCGTTTATTCCGTCGAAAAGTTTCTTCCACAGCGCGCTCGAGGGGCAGCAACAACCCGGTTTCGTAACGCAGCCTATAATTTCCATGTTATCTTCTTCCAGCGCGCGCACCACTTCGCCCATTTTGATTTCTTCCGGGCTTTTCGCGAGCGAATAACCGCCGTTTGCGCCGCGCGTCGCTTTTATCGCGCCCGTAGAAAGCAGTATTTTCAGCACTTTTTCGAGGTATTTGCTCGAAACGCCGGTGTATTTTTCAAGTTCCTTAGCCGAATACGTTTCGTTTTTCGCGCCGAGAACGGTGAGAATCTGCACGCCGTAATGCGTTTTTGAGGATAGTTTCATTTTTTCGTTTATTTAAACCTTTTCAATTCCTACCTGCTTGGTAGGAATTCCGTGGTAATTATAATACTCCGTTTTTTGATTGTCAACGATTTTGACATAAAAAATACGCCGCAAGCCCGAAAATTTTTTCGGGCTTGCGGCGAACGTACCGATTTATTATATTATTGTCTTACTTTCTCAATCGAGAATGATTCGACTTACGCTTCAAGGGGCTGCGGCTCGGGATTTATCGAACGAACGTATTTTCTCATGCTCTTAGACGACAAAAGCAACACGCCCGCGATGATATCGACGATAAGGTCGAACATAACGTAACAATTTGCAAGGAAACTGTAAGCAAGCGGATTCATATCGCCCGCGTAAACGTAAAACACGAAATAACCGCTTATAACGTGCGCAAAATAGCGGAAGAGACAGGCTATCGTCATGCCTGAGATGAATTCGGCAAGCATATTGCCCTTGAGAAATTTAAATTTTTTGGCGATGCCCGCAAGTCCGAGCGCGGAAAACGCGATCGGATAATCGAGAAGGACTTGCATCGGCTCGTAAACGCTCGGATTCTGAATAAACTGCAGAACGCCGTAAATCACGCCCGCAAACAAACCTTTTCTCGCGCCGAAAACGTAAGCGTAAAGCATAAGCGGGAGCATGCTCGCAAGCGTTGCCGAACCGCCGCCCGGGACGGAGAAAAACTTGATGTAAGAAAGAGCGAAAGAAAGCGCGACGCAAACGCCGGCGTAAGCAAGACTCTTCGTCTGAGAAGCCGTTCCGTCATCTTTGCCGAAAATAAGTCCGAGCGCGATTATCGCAAGCACGAGTACAGCGGTGAGAATGTAATAAACGGCATT
>JALETB010000026.1 GCA_022781715.1 Clostridiales bacterium
GCAAGGTCGTAAACCTTAACGGTGAGTTCGACGTTCGCCGTAACGTTTTTAACTACGTATGCGCCGTCTTCATAAGCGACTACGTCTTCGCCGTTGCACACTCTGATAACGTCTTCTTCGTTTACGGGAGCGATTACGAAACCTGCGTCTTCGCCGTGATTAACGGTTTTGCTCGTTACTTCCGCGGTGAAGCCTGCGCCTTGGGCAACGGTAACCGTGTAAGTGTTGACGGCAACGCCTTCGACCGTAACGACAAGGTTTTCGGTTACGTTTTCAACCGTATATTTGCCCTCCTCGCCCGCATTTACTTCTTCTCCGTTGACTTTTACGACCGGGACGCTCTGAGTGTAACCCTCCGAAATTTCAAGCGCGAACGTATATTTTCCGCCGTGTTCGGCTTCCGCTTCGCCGGTGAGAACATAGCCCGTGCCGTCCGTCAAAGTTACGGTGTATTTGATGATGTTCAGACCTTCTATGGTTATCGTAACGTCTCCGGCGACGCTCGCTACGGTGTAAGTCTTTCCGTCGTCGCCCGCCTGAAGTACGGTTTCGTTCGCCTTCACGACGAGATTGGTCTTGTCGTATTTTTCGGCGATTTCGAGAACGAAAGTATAATCGCTTCCGTGAGTTACGGTCGTTCCTCCGGTTATAACGTAAGCCACGCTTTGGGGAAGAGTTACGCTGTAAACGTTCTTCGTCGCGCCCTCGACGGTGATGACGAGATTTGCGGCAACGTTTTCGACGGTATATTTTCCGTCCGTTCCCGCAGGCACAACTTCGTCGTTGACTTTAACGGTGAGCGTGCTTTGATCAAAGCCGACAGCCTTTGCCACTTCGAACACGTAATTTTCGCCGTAAACAACCTTTTCCGCGCCTTTGAATTCGAATCCCTCGCCGGCAGGCTTTGTTACGGCAAACTCCGTTTTAACAACGCCCTCGACGGTTATTTCGAGATTTGCGGCAACGTTTTTAACGGTATATTTTCCGTCGGCGTTCTTTGTGATTTCCGTTCCGTTTACCTTGACTACGGGGTTGCTCTCCTGATAAGCCGCGCCTTTGATTTCGAGCGCGAATGTGTAGTCCTTTCCGCCGTAAACGATCTTTTCGCCGCTGAGTTCGAAGCCCTCGCCGGCGGCGAGGCTGACCGAGTGAACCGAATATTTAACCACGTTGGAATATTCGCTTTCCTTTTCGCCCTTCACGGCTTTGACCTTGATTTCGTGGCTGCCCGCAACTTTGAGCGCGGAAAACGACAGAGCCGTGGTTTCGTTAAGGTCGGAGCCGTTAACGTTCACCTTATAACCGGTCGCGCCGTCGACAGCCGTCCACACGACCGAAAAATCGTCCGAAAGCGTTATCGCGGGAGCGGCGAGCGTTTCCTCTTCGCCCGAAGAACCCGATTCGCTGTCGGTTTCGCCGCCGGTTTCGCTCACCGTTTCGTTCGTCGTTTCGGAAGCGGTTTCGCTGCCGGTTGAATTATCCGCACTGTCTAAGCACGACGTGAACGTAAAAAGCGACAGCAGGCAGATTATGGCAACGAGAGCCATAAACTTAATTTTTCTCATGATTTACCTCCATTATTTTAAGTCTTAGAGACTATATTTTACTTGAAAATGATATTTTCGGCGTCGAAGAGTCTGGCTTCCGCCCAATAAACGCCGCCCGCGCTCATAACGTCGAGAATAAATTGTTTCGCCTCGATATTCATCATGACCTGATCGGCTTCATACTTCATATAATCGTAAAGATACATATATCTCGGCTGGAATTTAAGCACTTCGAGCCTCTGAACGTAAGCCTTTTTATTCTCTTCGGTATCCGCGCTTTGCGTAACCTTTTCTTCCGCCTCGTCGATAAGGGCGATCATCGATTTCAAAAATCCCTTGTTTGCGAACGAGAGAGCCGTGGATTCTTTATAATCGTTCACGGCAAGTTCGCCGTAACACTTAGCCGTCATGAGCGAAACGTATTCCGTGGCGTATTTTCCGCCGACTTCGCCGAAATAATATCTGTTGAATTCCGCGATGAGTTCGTTCATATCGTAATCGGGATTCCAGAGCATCTTCGAAGCGACGTAAGGCTCGAAAATCGTCTGGTAAATCGTCCTTTCCTGATAGTTGGACTGAAGCATCGCGTAAACCACGCCCATTTCCTTCATGCTCGTGAGACGGTCGTGCCACGTCGTGTAAGCGGGATACCACCAATAATGCCTCGGGTTATAAGTCGTGTAATCCCACACCATAAATTTGTTGCAGACCAACGCCCATTTCTTCATATAATCCGAACCGTAAACGTTATTGTCCTGAGCAGGGTCGTCGTAAGTGACGAATCTGTTCATTCCGATAGGCGCGAGCCTTACCGTCACGTTCGCTCTCGGAACGCACGTTTCGTTTTTCACGGAATAAGTTCCGTCCGCGTTCTTGTTCACGGGCGGCTGAGCCGACCACTGATATGCGAACGTAACCACGTCTATATCGCGCTCTATGCCCTCTTCCGCGGCGAATTGCTCCACGGCTTTCGCCAACGCGTTGATGAACCTTATCATTATGCCCGAATCGCCGTACTTTTTCGCCGCGGCTACGCAGCGGGAACAAAGGCAGGGTCTGTTATATATATCGGACTGACCGAAAAGATAATAGTTGTTGTTGTCTTTATCGTTCTTTATGACTTCGGTCATGCCATCAATCGCCATTCCGATAGCGGTTTTTCTCGTCGTGCCGTCCGCGTTGACCGTTTCCGTTTTATAGGTTCCGTCCTCGTTTATCCCGTCGGTGTAGCAAAGGTCCGCCGCGTAAAGGCAAAGCCCGCCGATATGTTCGTCAATTATCACGTTCACTCCGTCGTTCGCGAACGCTTCGGTGTAAACGGGGTCTAATTTGCCGTTTTTAAGGTATTTCGTCACTTTTACCCATTGAAGGGAATTGTGCGTGTCGTAACCCTGATACCATTTGAGGTTGCCGCCCGCGCTTTCGGGAATTTTGAGATATTCCGAGGTGAAGCGGCGCGCCGTGGTGAGTTCTGCGCTGTCGTTGAAGAACGACGACGGGTCGAGATAAACTCTGTAATCGAACGCGGGGATTTCCGTTCTGTCCGCCTTGAAAACGCGCGCGGACTGATTTTCGGGAACGTAAGTCACGTCCGCCGTGAGGAATTTAACGCCGAGGAAGTACTCTAAAAAGTCGTAAACACCGTAAAGCGTTCCCCTGTCGTCGCCGCCGCAGATATAAAGCGTTTCGCCGTCGGTTTTAATGACGAAGCCGTCCGAGCCGAGTTCGCTCTTTTCGGCTTTTATGCCCGCCGCCCCGAGGCTTTCCGTTCTGCCGACGGAAATAACCTTTTCTCCGCGATACGCACCGTCCGCAGAATAACCGAGCGTTTTGCCGGTTACTTCGGAAGCGTATTTAATGAGTTGTTCAGCGGCATATTTCTCCGTGGCGGTCGCCGAAGAGGAGATCGCCACCGAATAATCTTTAACAAGCCCGACCGTTGTGCCGAAATCTATCCCCTGCGTTCTGAGCGCGCGGGAATAATTGTCTTCTTCGCTCAAAGATTCCGAGGTGCTTTCGCTGCCGCGGCTTTCTTCGGAATCGCCCGAATTTTCTTTGCCTTTGCAACTCATCGCAAGCGACAAGGCGAAAACAAGCACCAGAACGAACGCAAAAATTCTTTTAATTTTATCCATATCTTATTCCTCCGCCGTTATCGCGTGAATTTCGGACGTAACGTTGCCGTAAGCGTCCTCAGCCGAGTAAATTACCGTGTAAATGCCCGCGGAACTTACTTTCAGCGTCGTTTCGCTCGCGTTTCCGTCGCCTTCCGCAAGGAAAACAACCTTTCCGTCCGGGCGGATAACCGTTATTTTAACCTTAACCGCGGATTCGTCGGTTGCCGACGCGCCGCAAAGTTTAACCGTTTCGCCCGTTTTGACTTTCGCGGGGATCGTTCCTTTGAGCATAAGAACGGGAGCGACTCTGTCCTCTACCACAAATCTGTACGTCACGTTCGAACTTGTTCCGCTCTCGTCGGCGGTTACGACGTTCAGAACGTAAACGCCGGTTTTATCGAGAACGCGCTTGCCTGCCGCCGCGGGCGTAGCGTTTTCGTACACCTTGGTTTTGTCGGGCGCGGTTAACGTAAGGGTTATGCCGGATGATTTCTGCAACACGTCGAATGCCGCCATATCGGAAACGTCGAGTTCGTAGCCCTTGGTAACGTTTGCGTCGCCGAGCCTTATTTTTGACGAATAAGGAGCGGGAGCGGTTTTGTCGCCCTCCGCGAAAGACGCCTCATAGAAATACTGATTGCTCAATCTCGTGAGAACGAATTCGACGTCGCCCGTGGTTTCTTCAAAAGTCAGATCCGCATAAACGCCGCCGTCGAAGCCCTTGAAGGCGATTCCTTTCGCGTCCTTGGCGACGTAAGATAAAACCTGTCTGCCGCTAAGCACCGCGTTATAGAAGTTTTCGTAAATTATCGCGAAATTGTAATAGTCCTTGTCGGCGTATTCCGCACTCGCGGAAGACGAAAACGTCTGAACTCTCTTGATTATTTTAACGCCCGTGTTATCGCCGTTGATGAAGAGAACGGGGTTGTCTTTTTTAAGATCCTTTATCGTTATTTTAACCGCAACGTCCCGTTTGTCCGTGAGAACGACGGAGAACGAATTGAAGTTGAGTTTATCCGCCATGACGAAAAACTCCGTCCTGAGTGCGTTCGGCGAAAGTCTGTAAGGCAATTTCACTTCGTTCGCGCCCGCGTCGAGGGTTATTTTCGTTCCTTCGTAGGTGGTCTTTGCCGTGCCGTCGAACAACAGCGCGTCTCTGCCGGAAACCGCAGCCGATTTGAGATAAAGCGTGAATTTTTTGCTGCCGTGCGCCGTGCGATATTCCGCTTCCACGGACTTTTTGTCCGAAGGAAGGGTTATCGTTCTGCCCGCTTTAACGCCGTCGACGTAAATTTCGTAAGAAAGATTTTCGCCCGTGAGCAGATATTTCGCGGTCGCTTCCGGGAAAGTGAATTCCGAACCTTTTATCGCCGTTCTCGGGAAGTCCACCGTAAACGAAACCACGTCCTTATCGACGTTGAGCGTGAACGACTTCTCGTTCCCGAACCCGAGTTCGTCAACGGTTTTAACGATTATCGGGGCGTTTTCGTCGTTTATAACCACTTTATCGCCCGGCGAAAACTCTTCGCCGCAGTAATAAATCTTATAGGAAACTTTGCCGTGTCCGCCCGAAATTTCAGGCTCTTTTATCGTATAAACCGAGCCGAAAGGCACTTCTTCCGAAACGTCGTAACCGATTTCGGTTTCGTTTTGCCTCTCAACGCATTTCAGTCCGAACGTTTTGGAAACGTTCTTGCCGAACACGTTAACGCCCGAATAAGAAACGGTGTATTCCCCCGCCTTTGCGGGAACGAAACTGCCCTTCGTAACAGGCGTTTCGTCGCCGTTTTCGTCTCTGACGGAAACCGTTAAATCTTTGATATAATCGCTGTGATACGTCGGCAACGCGTAAGCGACGCCCTTCACCGCGGGAACGGAGCCGTCGAACGAGCCGACGAGAATTCCGTCCGCCGTTTCGTAATCGGAGGCGGTAACGTCCGCTTTTCCGCCGATCGACTGAACGACGATATCGCCTCTGCCGGAAGCGACTTTGAGCGACAGATACACCTCGCCCGTGGTGAAACCCTCGAACTTAACCGGGAGCGACGAACCTTCGAGGTCGGCTATCTTATACCACTTTCCGCCCGACTGACTGGTTTCTCCGTAACTGCCGAAACCGTAAACGCAGTTTTCTTCAACGTCGTAAGCAAAATTCATAGGATGATTCTTGTCCGCCGCATTATAATTCTTGTCGGGGTTTACGTAAGCCGGAGAACGCCAGTACGCCGAGAACAGCGTATCCCACGCGACGGCGTCCGTCTTTAACGGAGGATAGTTGTTTATAGCCGTGGAAATGCTTCCGAACGAAGCCCTCACAAGCGTGTTGTCGTAGTTCAAACTCGTTTCGGTTATATCGCTGTTCTTCGCAAAACGAACGGTTACCGCCCTTTTCGCGTCGTAAACGTCGGTGAGCGTGACTTCAATGGCGGAAACGCTTCCGCCGTAAGAATTGTTCGTCGTGAACGAAATCACGGGCGTGTTTTTGCCGAGTTTTTTCAGGTCGATAACGCCGTTGTATTTAAACGTCGCGCCCGAAGCCGTCATATCGAACAACAGGCTTTGCGGATTTACGAGCAGAGCATTCTGATTTTCAACTTTTACGTTTTCAAGATTTTCGAACGCGACTCCTTCGCCGAAGCCGTTTTTGTCGGTCACGAACGAAGCAAGCCCCGTTTTAACGGTTATCGCGATGGTTTTTTCAACGGTTTCGCCGCCCGCTTCCGCTCTGAGCGCAAGCGAATAACTTCCCGCGGCGGGGAAAACGTATTCTTCGCCGAGAGTTAACGTTTCGCCCGACGGCAACGTGAGGCGCGCCGTGACGGAATATCTTTCGCCGTTATAAAAACCGTAAGTTTCCGCGAGCGAAATTTTGTCGCCGATATAGTATTCGCCGAGAATATCCGTCAGGATAATTCTCCTGCTTTCGACCGAGAACACGGAATCGACGGAACGTTCTCTTCCGAAAACGTCCGTATAGCGATAAGAAATTACCCACAGTCCGCCGCTGCTCGGAGTGAAAGCGAAGCCTTCGGCGATATCTCTTACCGTTTCTTTTTTAACGCCTTCGTGCCAGAGCGTCGCCGTTACGGCATATTCGCCCACGTCGGGCGCGCCGTCGGTACGCTTTATTCCGCTTATTACCCGCGCGGACGGAAAACTCATAGCCTCGCCCGCCGTGCCGACCGACGGAATTTCGCCGCCGTAAATAACTTCATCCGCAGGCGCGCTCTCGTAAACTTTGAGATTGACGATTTTCGCGCCGTATTCGAAGATATAACTGCCCTGCGCCCAGTCGAGAAAAACCGTTTCCGCAGCGGAAGAAATCTCTTCGCCCGAAGGGGTCTTCGCGGAAACGAGTCCGCTTTCGACCTTATAGGTATCGCCTAAAAGAGCGTATTTATAGACGACGGTTTTGTTTGTTTTATTTCCCGCCGCCGAGGATATTGCAAACGCGAAAGACGCGCACGCCGCCACAGCGGCAAAAATCAGAATCGATATTCTTTTTTTCATCTTTCACCTCACATAAACGTTATCGTAACGAGCGTTTTTGCCTTTGCGCCGTTCGCAAAATCAAGTTGTAACGGATTTTTGGATTCCGCCGAGAAATAGGAGTTATTCAGATATCCCGTCGTGTAATAATTGAACTTGTCGCCGTCTTTTTTCATACCCGAAATTCTCGGCGGCTTATCTTTCGATTTATCCTCCGTATATTCATTTGCGCCCGAAAATGCCCATTGATAACCTTTCCAGCCGTTGGAGAGCCACAACGTGCCGTTATTCACCGTTTCGCCGCCGTCGATAAGCCTGTCGGACAAAACTTCCGCTTTGACCATGGTTTTGCCGGCGGTCATTGCGATTCGCAAAATCGAATTGTCTATCGTATAAGAGAACATATCTCCGTTATTCGTAGTGTCTATCGGATATTTTCCGTTTTCGGCTTTGATATATTCTCCCGTCTGTTTATCGAGAATAATTTCGTCCTGTATCGACGTAAGCCACTGCTCGAACGTCGTAACCGAGAAAGTTCTTGCGTATTCGAACGTTTTTCCGCCTTTTTCGATAACGGCTTTCCAGACGTAATCGCCCGCTTCGAGTTTGGACGAAACGAATCCCTCGCCGTCGTCCGTTTCCGCCACTTCAATTTCCTCGTCGCCTTTTTTAAGCGAATATGCGGGCGAATAATCGTCCTGATAGGAATCCTGCTCCCTGACGAGCCTCGGAAGCCTTGCCTTTTCAAGGTAATTTAAAGTATCGGGAACTTCGGAAGCGAAAACGTAATTCGGCTTGCCGTCGTCCGTCACGATGAGTTTTATCGTACCTTTTTTCGTCTCGCTTTTATAGGAAAACGTATATTCTCCCGCGCCGAGACGCTTTATATAAGCCTTTGAAAATTTACTGTTCAAAAGCCATTCTTCAGCCGTGAGTTTTCTGCCCGAAGAATCGAAAACTTCCGATTTTTCGGCGGCGGAAACGCCTACTTTATTTTCCGGAGCGGAAAGGTCTACAGTGACCGTCGGAATTTCTATTTCAATCACCCCGACGGGCGTTTCCGAAGTCGGTTCCGGCGGATTTTCGCCCGATGATTCCGGAGTTTTTCCGCATGCCGGCAAACAGAATATCATCGCCGCCGCGAGAATAAGACAAAGTAATTTTTTCACCCTTTCAAACCTCCTATCGCAAATTTGCTGTTTATTATTTTCTGCGTAGCGCAGTAAATGGCTATGGTAGGCACCATGACTATTGTGAAGCCCGCCATGAGTTGCGGGAGCGACACTCTGTAAGCGTTCGCCTTCTGATAAAACACATACATTCCGTAAGAAATGTTGGGCGTACTCGGGAGCCAGACGAGATACGTACTGTAATCGTTCCAGGTTCCCATAAACCCGAGGACGAACAGAACCACCGCCTGCGGCAGAGCCATTCTCAGATAAATTCTGAAAAGCACCGTGTAATGTCCCGCGCCGTCTATGAAAGCCGCTTCGGCATAATCCCACGGAATAACCTTGAATGCGCCGTACATAAGCAGGAAATTAGTGCCGTAAAAACAGCCGACGGGCGAGGTTATGACGTTCATAAACAGGTTGTCGTAAACACCGAGAGCCTTGTTTATCTGCATCGCGGAGGGAAGATTGCCCACAATCGGGAGAATCATCAGCACGATGCCCAGATTGAAATAAAACTTCTTGCCGAAGAAGTCGTATTTAGCCTCAACATAAGCGAAAAGCGTTGTGAAGAACACGCCTAAGAAGGGCTTGAGGACGGAAGTGAGAACGCTCACGCCTATCATGCTCGCTATGCTCACGTCCATTTTTTCGTCGAAAATGGTGAAAATCTGATTGTAATTATCCCAGTTCAGTCTCTTCGGAAAGCCGAGCGGGTTTTTCATGCATTCGAGATTGTCGGCTTTGAACGACGTGCCTAGCATATAAAGCGGCAGCACGAGCATCGAAAGCGCGTAAAGAATCAACGCCGCCCACAAAAACCAGAAGACAACCAGCGAAACCATATCCGCCGCGGAACGCGACTTGTTTTTAAGTTTGTTTTTCATATCGTCACTCCGTGGTCGGGCCGAATTTTTCGAGAGCCCATTTCAGAAGTATCGTGAGCGGAGCGACTATGACGGTGAGAATAAGTCCGCCCGCTGCGTATTTCGGATAGGAAAACTCCGTTCCGTCAACCAAGATCATCTTCGTGAAATAATAGCCCATGTTCGAAACGTAATCGGGAGCCTGCGTGTAATAAAACTCGAGGATAGGTCCGCCGTTGGTGAAAATCGCCGCGAAACCCGTTATTAAAAACGTAGTAAGCGTGGGATAGATAAGCGGCAGAATCACATACCATAATTCCTGAAACATATTCGTCATTCCGTCGATTTTCGCGCTCTCGAAAATCTCGGGGCTTATTCCCCGCATCGCCGTGGGATAAACTATAAGGCTCGTGGAGAACGAAAGCCATATCATATAGAATATCGTCGTGCCGAAAGCGTACTTTTCGCTGTATAAAAGATTTATCCACTTCCCGCCGTTAAGCCCGAGTTTTTTGGTGATATAGGTGAACGCGCCGTTGTTGCCGATAAAATTGACGAAAACGAGAGCGATCACAAGCCCGGACATTATCGCGGGGATCATCACGAGAAAACTCACAGCCTTGTTTAAAAAACACTTTTTGAACAGCAGATATGAGAATAAAATATATAGCGGAAGACAGATCACCAGGTTGATAAAATAGAGTTTTATCGAGTTTTTGAAACTATAGGCGAGGAGATTCCCCCGCCCGAACATTTCGCTCAGAAACAACTTGAAATTGTCGAAAGCCGCGAAATGTTTTCCCGTTCCGTCTATCCGCTGGAAGGCAAGCAGAATCGAGTTGAAATTGATCGCGACGTAAAAAACCGCGAACAATAACAACGGATAGCCTATAAGCGAATAGACGAACAGGTTCGTTTTCAAAGTTTTTCGTTTATTTTGCTGCATATTTTCTCAAAACGCTTTGCGCGCCTTTAATTATTGTAAAATCCGTAAGTTCTTGCCTGCGCGAGATATCCGCTCCACCTCTGCGCCGTGTTGTAACCCTTTATGCCCTCGATGAGTTTCGCGGCGTTTTTCGCGTCTCTTATCGCGGGGATGATAGAGTACTGAAGTTCGCTGAAAAGCATAAGACCGGACGAACCGAGCGACGAATAAGCGTAAATCGGAGTCGCCGCCGTGTCGATATAAGCGGCATGAACGGTGACGTTGCTCTTGTCCTGAACCATTTCGTAAGCGTTCTTCGTGAACACCGTCATCTTCGCTTTACTCACCTCGGGAATCGTGTAGTTATAATTCCAGATCATGCCCGTGTCCGCCGTAACTTTGCCCATAATTTCGTCTTTGAGCATATATCTGATGAAATCCTTTATCGCGGCGGCTTTTTCGGCGTCGTTTTGCTTAACGGCGAAAACCGCGCCGCCCGTCTGAGAGAACATCTGGCTCTTTTCGCCCTCCTTGGAAGGAAGAATCATATATCTGTAATCGCTCGTTCCGTAGGGCTTTCCGTCGTAGGCTGCGTTGGATTCGATAAGGCTTCTCGCGCCGTTTTCGAACCAGTTGCCCTCTACGATGAACGCGGGGGCGGTTGCGCCCGTATCGATAAAACTCGTGTGGCTGCCGTCGACGCCGAGAGATTTGTCGCTGAGCGTTACTTCGGTTACGTATCTCGTGTTGAAAAGGTAATCCTGAACGAATTCAGCCATGTCGTCCACGCCTTTCATGAGCCAGGTTTTGTAACCGTCCTCAATCGTGACCGCCGTTTTCGTGCCGTCCAGAAGTTCGATTTCTTTACCCGCGGAATCGTGAGTGTAGAACGTTTTATATCCCTCTTCGCCGAGAATCCCGGCAAGATACGCGTAAGCGACGTTATTCACATACTCGGGGTGATTCGCACCCATAAACAGGAACACGTCGTCCACGCCGCTCGTTTTTATCTTTTCGCAAATTTTTCTGAATTCCGCCATAGTCGCCGGCTGACCGTCGTCGTAAGTGCCTTTTATGCCGTCTTTGCCTGCGGAAATGCTTCCGTCGGCGTCGGTTATGAGCCAGCCGTTGGTTTTGAATCTGTCATAGTCGAAAATAAGTCCGCAGGGGCTTATGTTATATGGGAGAAGGTAAACTTTTTCGTTTGCGCCCGCAAGTCTGAGCCATTGCTCTTTGTCCGCGAGTTTTTCGCCGATCGTTTTGCCTCCCTCGGGTTTTTCGTTTAAAAGTCCGCTTAAATCTTCAAGATAATCGTCCGCGAAAAGTTGCTGGAAAGAACAGTCTTCCGTTATGAACATATCGTAAGACGAACCCGATTTGATGTCGGCGACGATTGTTCCGCCGAGATTGAGCGTGTTTTTAACTTCAACGTAAAATTTATCGTTCGTCTTGCTCCAGTCTCTCGCGACGCTTTTTATCCATTCGTCGCCGAATTCGCCGAGGAAATAAGAAAGCCTGATTCCGGTCTTCCCGGCGACGTCTTCCGAGGTTTTCCCCGAGTTGTCGCCGCCCCCGCCGCCGCAAGCAGCAACGGAAAGAACAAGTCCCGCAGCCAATGTTAAACCGATCAACTTTTTAAACATTTTTTTCATGATGCTTTTCTCCTTTAAATTATCATTTCTTTTCTTTCGTAAAGTTCGTTTTCGTTATAAATTATGGTTTTCACTTCATATTTGCCGAAGTTAACCGCGAGTTTTTCGTTTCCGAACGAAATCGTCGCTTTTTCGGGCTGCTCGCCGCAGTTGAAAAGCCTTAAAACGTAGCCGTTCGTCTGCCTTGCTTCCTTTAACGTGACGAACGATATGCGCGGGTTGTCGATATTCATCTTAAAGCCGTTGTCGCACTTTTCGTCCACTGTGGGGAAAACGTTCAGAGCGTACGGTTTTTCGATGAATTCGTCCGCTTTGCGCTTTAAGTCGCGTTTATCGGAAACGTCGAGCCTGAACGCGAAATCCCTCTGCCCCTGGTCGACCTTGGAAATGAACATTCCGCTCCTTAAAAGCGGTCTGTTCGGCACGGGGTGAGCGCAATAAGTAGCCGTTTTCAGAAGCGTGAGTGCGATCTTTTCGCCGTTATAGGACGAGCCGAAATTCGTCGGAGTTATTATTTCGAGGACTTTATCTCCGCCGTTATCGAAAGAAACGAAATCATGCGCTATGCATTCTCTGCCGTCGTCGTAAAGTTCTTCCGCGCCGAAAATCTGCTCTCCGGAGTATTTTCCCTTGCCCACGCCGAGTTCGACTTTTATCGCCCTCGAAGCCTCGCTCGGGAAAACGTTCACGTCGATATCCACCGCGCTTCCGTCCTTATAGATTCTGTAACCCACGCGCACTCTCGTAAGCCCCAGCCCGAAAAAGGCTTCCGCGCCGAGGAAAATATCGCCGTCCTCGGTTATCTGAACCGGCTTCATGCCCTCGAACACGCCGTCGGGCGTTTTTAAAAGTTCGAGGCGTTTTCCGTTATGCCCCACGTAAGGCTCGTTCATTCCCCACGGGTCGGGGGTGTCCTCGTAAATCGCGGGGGCGAAAAATTCGCCTTTCACGTATTCCTTTCCGCCGACCTTATAACTGTCTATAAGTCCCGTTTTCGCGTTTATTCTTACGTATTTCTCGCCGTTGTCGAAAACTATGTCCTCGGTGACTTCCGGGAGTTTTGTTCTCGGCACGACCTTGGTTTTCGCGGTGTATCTCGTTATTCCCATACCGTTCGGCTCCGCTTCGAAAATAACGCGCTTACGCCAGTCCAGGGAAATATTGCCCGCTTCCTTTATCGTCTGAGATCTGAGTTTTTCGCCGTTTTCGTCGTAAACTTCTATTATCGAATACTCGTCGATATAATGCTCGGTGGGGATAATGGAAAGTTCGCACTCGACGAGCGTTTTTCTCCTGTCCGCCTTTGCCGAGAAAACCATGAGCGGATAAGTTCCCTCTTCCGCCACCGGCTGACCTTTGCACAGCGCGAAAAACGCGTCCGCCCTTATATTGTTGAGTATGTGCAATCCGTGGTTGATATAGGTGAAGCCGTTTTCCTCGCCCGCCTCTATCATATCGCCGGGGAGAATGTCGTGGAACTGAACGTTCAGCATATCTTCCGTAACGTCTTTCAGAAGCCCCGCAGGATAATCGTAAGCCCCTTTAAGCGACGCCGCGCTCGAGATTTTTTCCGCGAACATAAGTTGACGTTCGAGGTTTCTGTACTTCTGTTTGAGTTCCGCCATGGAGGTGTAGCAGCCGACCATGCAGGTTACGAGCGACTTATCGAAAACTTCCGTGGGATTCACGTCCGCGAAATATTCTTCAGGCGTGGAATATTTTATCTCGATATCGCTCGTTTTCATCATTTCTTCCACGGCTTTTAAGTCCTTTCTCGAAGGTCCGCCGCCGTGATTGCCCACGCCCCAGCACGAAAGCCCGATTTCCACGTCGCCGCTTTGCCGGTCGATATCTTTATTGATTTTATCCGTCGCCTTGCCGAGGTCGGAATTGTATTCGGTTGTTCTGCAAGCCTTAACTCTGCTGCCGTCGTAACCTTCCCAGATAAACGTTTCGGCGGGGAGGTCGAGTTGCGGAAAGGGCATATATTTGCCGTAAGGGCGCATGAACATATACGCGTTCTGCCCGCACTTGGTCAGGATCTGCACAAGCCCTCTCGAATGCCCGAACGGGTCGAAATTGACCGCCGCCGTGGGCATAACGCCGAATTTCTCTTTGAAATAGATTTCGCCCTCGCGGATTTGCCTTATTATCCCCTCGCCGCACGGCATAAGGCAATCGGGTTGAAGATACCAGCCGCCGGAGATATGCCATTTGCCCTCTTTGGCGAGTTTTTTTATCTCCTGAAAGAGAGCCGGCGCGTACTTTTCCGTGTATTTATAAACCGTTACTTCATTGTGACAGAATATATAATCGAAGTCTTTCGCGAGGTTAGCCGCGCTCTGGAAAGTGGATAACGTAGCCGAAGCGCCCTCTTCCCATTCCCATTGCCAGATAGGGTCGATATGCGCGTTGCATATCATGTGTAACTTTTTTAACTTTGCTTTTTTCATTTTCGTATTATATAAATTCCTTGTCCTTCGTCTAAGTTTATCGTTATTTTGTTTTCAAAATCGATTTTTCCGCCGTCCGTCACGGCAACGTACCTGCCTTTTCCGAACGTGGCAGTCGTTTCGTTTTTCTCGGTTGTGGAAAGGTTGATAAGATAATACCTCTTTTTTCCGTCCCTTTCGAAAACGGAAACCATAGCCTCGTTGGAAGATTCCACCGTAACGCTCTCTTCTTTATATCGGCACATCGCCGGCAACTCGCCCCTGAAAATGCACTCGTTGTCCGGGAGATTTTTTATCTCGTCCTCTTTAAAGCCGTTATAGTATGTTCCGTACGCCCACACGCCTTTGAATTCGCACGACAGAATATCGTCGGCAATCTCCGAAAAAAACGCGTTGAGTTTTTTAACTTCGTCATACACCTCGGCTTTTCTGCCGTAAATGTCGATAAGTCCGCCCGCGCCGTTCATGGAATATTCCCGCTCCTTATCGAACGTGTAATCTATCGGATAACACCCCGGGAAATAAGCGAACCCTTCGTGACCGTAAGCCGCCGTGACGTGAGCCTGCAAAGCGATTTCGCCCTTCGACATATGCTTTCGGTTTGTGCCGGTTGCCCACTGCCCCGCCTGCATATAGTTATAAAACCTGCAGCCGAGTTTTTTCTTCTTTTCGGCGAAATAAGCGTTGAGTTCGAACAACGCGACGTGAACCGACGTCGGCACGCTCTCCCAGAAACTCTCGAACGGATATTTATCCTGCGAAAGATATCCGAACTTCGCTTTCGCCGTAAGCCCGTCGACGAGTTTGTCATAAAATTTGAACCTGTTTTTAAACGTGACGGCGAGGTCTCCTTTAAGTTCGAACGGCTTTTTGAGATTCGGCTTTTTTGCGAAACTGTTCGCCATTCCGTACCAGAAAATATCGTCGTCTATCGAATACGAGAAAAAGTTGAAGTGAAATTCAAGGTCGGGGTAATTCTCGTCGAACACTCTTTTCGCCCTCGCCACTCCGTCGAATGAAAGATAGCCCGCTTCGTCGCCGAAAAACACGCCTTTGAACGCGGGATAGTTTCTGTATTTCGCCACCTCCGCGATAAATTCCTCGTCCAGTGCCGCCTTTTCCTCTTCGGTAAGGTCTTTGAACGCCTTTTCGTCGCCGTTGCCGAGAGAAATATACTTCCCGAACGAATTCATCGTGGGGAGATAATAAATTCCGTATTTCTCGCAAAGTTCCAGCGTTTTTAACTGAGTTTCTTCTCTTATGTCATAGCCGAATCCGAAAATGCGGTTTATTCCCGCTTCCGTCAATGCCCTGAACACATCGTCGGTAAGCCGCGAAGGATAAGGGAGATTATCGTATTTCCCGGTCGGGGCGCAAAATATCGCCTGTATAAATTCTTTCATATTTTAATCTCCTTTTATGTCGTTATTTATGTCCGCGTTTTCGATTTTCATATTCGGATCGACGGCGTAAGTCCACTTTCCGTTGGTAAAATCGGGGATATCCACAGGTGCGCCGCCGAGCGCGATAGATTTTTCGGAAAGATAAGTTATGCTCATCCACGCCGCCGCGTCGTAAACGTCTATCGGCATAGGCGATCCGCTCTTCGCCGCGTCAACAAAAGCGCGGAACAAAAATCCGTCCATTCCGCCGTGTCCGCTCCTTATCTGCTCTTCCGTGATATCTTTCCAGCACTGCGGCAGATATTTTTCTTCGTACTTTTCGGCGTTGCTTATGAGCATTTTCGCGTTTTCGTATCCCGTCCAGTACTCCGCCTCGTGCGGCTCGTCCAGAAATACCGCGTTGATAAATTGATTATACATACCTTTCGTGCCGCGGATAACGATATCGCGGTTGTAAAACCCGGGGAGCGTGGTGCAAAGGCAAAGTTGAATAATTTCGCCGTTAGCGCATTTTATCGTCGTGTTCACCACGTCGCCCTGGCGGATATCTATATCGCCGAGTTCGCTTTTTAGTTTTTCGTTGCCGTTTATAAATTCTTTAAGCCCTTTCGCCCCGCTCGAAACCGAAACGAGCGATTCCATTCTGTTTCCGTGGTTAGGGATTCCTTTCGTCATCCCTAATATTCATTATTTTTGCGATAGGACCGAGTTCGTGCGTGGGATAATTCTCGCCGTTACGGAGCATATAATTCCTGAGCCTGTAATGCTTGCACTCGAAACCGTAACCGAGTTCGCCGCGAAGATCGTGACTATAAGCCCCCGAACCGTACATTATTCTGCCGAAAACGCCCGCTTTAGCCATTGCCGTTATCATCATCTCGGAACGGTCGTAACAACCATTTTCCATAAACATAAACGGCGTTTTAGTTTCTTCGTAAGTTCTGACGAGTTTCCAACAATCCTCTTCGCTGTTCGCTCCGCCCACTTCCATCGCGACTATTTTGCCCGCTTTCATCGCGTCGCACGAAACGGCTATGTGCATTTCCCACGAAGTGGAAACCAGAACCGCGTCGACGTCGTTTCTTTCGAGTACTTTTTTATAATCCGTCGTAAGAAACGGCTTCTCGTCGCCTTTTTCGGTAACGTCTTTCGCCGCTTTTTCCGTCATTTCGGCGTACGCGTCGCAAAGCGCCGTCACTTTAGCCGAGAGAGATTATTCCCATTTTCAATTCTTTCTTCATAGTCTCTGTTATCTTCGCAAAAAGCCGATACTTGTTTTCGATAAAATTATATCACACCTTTGGAAATTTGCTTTGCTATTTTTAGTTTAATTTTTGCTTATTTTAGTCGGATTTAAACCTTATCAAACGGATTTTCCGCAATAAACACGCGAGATTTTTAAGTTTTAACCCTACTCGACCTTTAAATTAAATTTATTAAAAATTTTTTAAACGCTATTGACAACAGTAACTGAAAGAAATATAATTAAAGCATGAAAGACAATAAAACAGACAATTCGACGCATCAGAACAAACGCCCGGACGAAGGAAATTTCCGCGGGAATCTCCGCGACCCGAGCGCGAATTCTCACGACTTTTTCCCGAGCGTGAAAAGGACGCGCTCCTATGCCATACTGAAAGCGGAAAAGGATTTTACGTTCCATATCTGGACAAGACCGTCGTCGTTTTATCATTCGCACGAGAACTATATCGAGATATTCATCGTCACCGAAGGGAAACTAGTCCACCATTTCAACAAGCAACAAACCGTGATGAAAACGGGCGATGCTGTCATCGTTTTTCCGGGGCAATATCATAAGCACAGCCCTTATAAAAACTATCCGTCGCAGCATATTAACCTCACCTGCAACCCGGATTTTGCGAATAAACTCCTCAAACTTTACTTTAATTCGGACGCCCCTTTGTGCGCGAAGCAACTCGTTCATCTCAACACGAACGCTTTTCAGACTGCGTTGAATTATCAGAAAATTATCCTCGAATCGCCCGACGAATTCTCGCAGAACGTATTTTTAAAGGCGTTTATCTCTTTTATTATAGGTCTGTTTTATATCGGCGAAGACAGAACGGAAATGCCGGACTGGCTGAAAGATTTCATCAGAAAACTCAACAACGTGAACTTAAGCAACGATTTTAAAATTTCGGAAATTTATAACGTTTCGAACTATTCGCAGACAACTTTGTGCCGCGAATTTAAAAAATACACGGGCAAAACGCTCGTGTCTTATATAAACGATTTAAAGTTAAATTACGCGTGCAATCTTCTCAAAAACACAACTTTCCCGCTATGGTCTATCGCAAACACGGTCGGATTTTCATCGCAGGCGCACTTCACGCGGTTGTTCAAAGAACGTTACGGAATAACGCCTTTGCAATTCCGGAAAAACTGATTCGTTCGCCTTTGCTATGCCAGCCAAGAATAAAACGAACCGTGGTCTGACGGCGAGTTTTATTCTTGGCTGGCATACTCATCAAGTTGCAAAAGTCGGCGTATAGGTCGATTAATCACGCATTTTAGATATAATAGAAAACAAACGCCACATGCTTTGCTTGTGGTGTTTTTGCGTAAAAGAGCAACAAAAAAGTGTAATAAAAGTGTAATAAAAGAGTAATAAAAAAGCCGCGTTATAAACAACCCGGCAATCTCAAAATATAAAACACAAATCAACGGTTAACCTTTTTTTGAACCACGCGACTATCGCGTGGTTTTTGTTGATACAAATAAAAAACACCGCATAAAGCGGGGTTAAATGGGATGTGGCAACGACCTATCCTCCCGGTAAAAGCCGGAAGGATAGAGAAAATCGGCGGCAAACGGGAGAGATTTCGTAATATGCAAAGAAACACGCCCGAAGGCATACTGCATGTATTCCGAGGGCGTTTTCTGAAGCAGAATACGAAAGATTTTTCGCTTGACGTCGGTTTTATCTGTTCTTTCGGCGATAAACCCTACAAGTACTTTCGGCGCGCTGAAGCTTAACTTCTGTGTTCGGAACGAAAACAAGCAGGGCTTTCAGACAATATCGCACTATTAATTATATATATTTCACAAAAAAACACCGCATAAAGCGGTGTTAAATGGAATGTGGCAACGACCTATCCTCCCGGTAAGTCACCCTACAAGTACTTTCGGCGCGCTGAAGCTTAACTTCTGTGTTCGGAATGAGAACAGGTGGATCCTTCAGGCTATAGTCACCACAATGGTTATATAATCTGCA
>JALETB010000033.1 GCA_022781715.1 Clostridiales bacterium
GAAATCGAAGAAGTGAGAGTGGGCGCGAGAAAAGCCGCCGCTAAGTGGTACGAAGGCGACGGAAATAATGCGCGTTCGGTCATATTCCCGTGGGTTAAAAACATCTGGGCGGCAGACTGTTCCTGGACGACCGCTCTCCCCGCGAGCAACGACGAGCTTTCCAAGAAAATAAACTTAAAGATAAGCGAAACCGATTACGAAGAACTTACTTACAACCTCGGCAGATATAAAGAAAAAGGCTTTAAAAACGGTAACGGCTGGTTCATTCTCGTCGCTCTTTCCATTCTTTCGATGGCGGGTTCGACGATAATAATGAACAAAACGCAGAAAACGCAGATGCAACTTTCGTCCGTAGAGGGCGACGCGTCGACAGCCGCTTCCACGCAGAAAATGATGACCTGGATGATGCCGATTATGTTCGGTATATTCTCGTTCATTTATTCCGCCGCGTTCTCGATTTATATGATAACGAACTCCCTTCTTTCAACGGGGTCGACGTTGCTGATTAACCTTATCGTCGAAAAATCGTTCAAAAAGAAAATAGAGAAAGCCGAACAGGAAAAAATGGAAAATCACAAATACGGGAAAATGAGATAAGATTCCCAGAAAATAAGGAGTAAAACAATGGAATTTACAGGCAAAACCGTTCAGGAAGCGATTGAAATCGGTTTAAAAGAGATGAATCTCGAAGAGGACAAGGCGGAAATTAAAGTTATCGAAGAACCCACAAAGGGGTTTTTGGGGATCGCCGCGAAAAAAGCGAAAGTCGAAATCACCGCGAAGAAATCTGACGGAGAAAGAGCTGTCGAGTTCCTTAACGGACTTTTAGACCTTATGAACGTTAACGCAAAGAGCAATCTCACCGAAGAGGACGAGAAGGTCGTTATCGACATAATCACCGATAATTCCTCGGCTATAATCGGTTACAGAGGCGAAGTTTTAGACGCGTTACAGAACCTTGCCGGGGCTGTTGCCAACACC
Organism: Clostridiales bacterium; assembly: GCA_022781715.1. Taxonomy (GTDB): domain Bacteria; phylum Bacillota; class Clostridia; order Christensenellales; family Borkfalkiaceae; genus UBA10281. Next base: position 982 of record JALETB010000033.1, read on the forward strand.
GGAAGAGACGATTACAGAAGAGTCGTCGTCGACTGCGAAAATTACAGAACAAAGAGAGAGGACACACTCGTTTCGCTCGCTCACAAACTCGAAGCAAAGGCTGTGAGAACGGGCAGAAAAATCAATCTTGAACCGATGAATCCTTACGAGAGAAGAATTCTTCACTCTGCTCTTGTCGCAAGCGAGGACGTTAAAACCCTTTCCGAGGGTAAAGAGCCGAACAGATACGTTTCCATTATCCCCAACAATCTCGCCGACCCTGACGATAAGGGAATCAGCGAGAGAAAGTTCAACGGCAGAGATAACAGAAACGGCTATGAAAGAAACGACAGACACGACCGTTTCGGCGGTTATCGCAAGGACGGCAGAGGCGACAGAAACGACCGCGGCGGAAAATACGGACGCGGAGATCGGGGTTTTAGCGGAAGAAGAGATTCCGCTCCCCGTCAGCCCAGACCCAAGACGAGCGGCTTCGGAACCTTCCTCGGCAACAGCCTGAAAGACGGAGACAAAGAATAATAACGAGATATCGGTCCGCCGCGAATAATTTGTATTCGCGGCGGATTTTTTCTTATATCGGCTTAAATACGCGGCGTTTTTTGCGTTGGCAACAACTTTCGCCGGACGTGATTAATAACAAAAAAGAGGGGCTATATGTCGATTAACGGCTATTTTTGCGTGAAAAAAGATGCGGAAAACGAAACGATTATCGAGCGTTCGAGATTTATTTCGTACGTTAAAAAATGCGAAACCGAGGACGTCGCCCGGGCTTTTTTAGAGGAAAAAAGAAAGGCCCATCCGTTCGCTACGCATAATTGTTACGCTTACGTAACCGAGCGCGGAAAAATCGCTCGCTTCTCCGACGACGGCGAGCCGCAAGGCACGGCGGGGCAACCCATTCTCGAAGTAATCAAAAACAAAAAACTGTTCGACACGATTGTTGTCGTCACGCGTTATTTCGGCGGAATCAAACTCGGCGCGGGCGGGCTTGTGCGGGCTTATTCGCAGGGTGCGCGCGACGTTATCGAAAAAGCCGGTACGGTTGAAAACGTTCTCTCCCGCGTTTACGGCGTGAAAATGCCTTACGATTGCTATCAGCCGTTTCTTAACTTTGCCGACAAAATAAAAAAATCGGTCGTTTCCACCGACTTTTCGGACAGCGTGACAGTGAAAATCGCCGTTCCGCATAGCAACGCGGATTTTGTCGCGAAAGTAACCGACCTTACGAACGGCAAGGCGGAAATAACCGAAATCAACCCGACGGGCGAGGAATATGTCGTTTACGATGACAATATATAAAGTTGAGGGTAATTAAGGACGACAGAGGACGACTTATGAAGAAAATTACGGACATAAAACCGCAGGTGAAAACTCCGACGCGCTGCAATATTTACCTCGACAACGCTTTTTATTGCGGGCTGGAACTTGAAACGGTGATGCGCCATAGGTTGAAAATCGGCGGCGAAATCTCGCCCGAACGGCTGGACGAAATTCAGGCGGAATCGGAAAGTCTGCGCGCTCTCGACAAGGCTCTCGGGTTTATTTCCCGCTCGCAAAAAACGAAAAAACAGGTTGCGGACTACCTCGCGAAAAAGGGTTACACCGAGCGCACGATTGAAGTTGTCCTGGACAAAATGTCTGCCTATAAGTTCGTTAACGACCAAAATTACGCAAACGAATACTTCAGGCAGACCTCAAAATATAAGGGCAAAAGGCTGATTTTTTCGGAACTGAAACGGAAAGGCGTTTCGGAAGAAGATATGGCGGAGGCGATGGAAAACGTCGGCGACGAAACGGAATCTGCCGCGCGCGTTGCCGAAAAATATCTCCGCTCCAAGGAAAAAACGCGCGAAAACGCGGTTAAATGTTACAGATATCTGCTTTCGAAAGGCTTCGATTACGAAACGGCAAAAAGAGCGACGGACGGTATTATAGAAGAAAATGAAGATAACGATTTTTGATACTTTGCCATCAACGAACGACTATTGCGAGGCGCGGGAGTTCGATGAGGACACGGCGATAATCGCCCGCGAGCAGACGGGCGGAAAAGGAACCAAGGGCAGGAGTTTTTCCTCTCCCCTCGGCGGGGTTTATCTTTCGCTTGTCCGCTATTACCCCTGCAAGGCGGAAAACTCCTTTTCGCTCATGATCGCCTCGTGCATGGCGGTGGTTAAAACTCTTGAATTTTACGGCGTGCACGCCGACATAAAATGGCCGAACGACGTGTTTGTAAGCGGCAAAAAAATCTGCGGCATACTTATCAAAAATTCATTCGAAGGCGAAAACGTAAAAAAATCGATAACAGGAATCGGCGTGAACGTGAACAACGATATCCCCCAAAACCTTGCCGATATTGCGATAAGCTTGAAGAGCGTCGTCGGCGAAGTCGACGTGGAAGATTTTTATAAAAGGCTTATCGGGAATCTTTACGCTGACTACTCCGTGGACGAATACCGCTCGCGGAATATCGTTTTGGGCAAAGACAAAAGAGAGATAACCGTAATCAGAAACGGCGAATCGAGAAAAGCCGTGGCGGAAGATATCGCGCCCGACGGCAGCCTTGTGTTAAAAGGAGGCGAAAGGCTGTTTTACGGCGAAGTGACGATAAGATTTTAAAAAGCCGAACCCGGCAAAAAATAAAAATACGCGCGGCTATAAGTCGATTAATCGACTTATAGCCGCGCGTTTGCGTTTTAATTAAATTTTTCGCCTGTTAAACCGAATCAGTGAGTAAGGAAGAACATCGCAAGGAAGAGAAGGGTTATAACCCAGGTTCCGACCTTGATTTCCTTAACTTTTCCGCTGAAAACCTTGATGACGACGAACGAGATAAGACCGAACGCGATACCATAAGAAATGTTGTACGTGAACGGCATCATAGCCATCGTGAGGAACGCGGGAACAGCGACGGAAACGTCCGACCATTCGATATCCTTAACGCAGCCGATCATAAGAATTCCTACGTAAACGAGCGCGGCGCCGTAAGCAACCGCAGGGATGAGTTTCGCTACGGGAGCAAGGAAGAGCGCAATGAGGAACATAACCGCAGTGACGAGCGAGGAGAAACCTGTTCTGCCGCCCGCGGCAACGCCCGAGGAAGATTCCACGAACGTGGTTACGGTGGAAGTACCTAAAACCGCGCCGGTGCAGGTCGCGATTGCATCCGCAAGCATCGCTTTTTCCATGTTCGGAACTTCGAGTTCGCCCTTGCCGTTGTCGACGAGAATATTGCCGCCGCGGCACGCGCCGTATAAAGTACCCATCGTGTCGAACATATCGACCATGCAGAACGCGAGCGAAGTGGTGATAAACGCGATTACGAGTCCGCCGACGGAGTGTCCGTCAACGGCAAGATAAGCCGAGAAATCGAATCCTTCTGTGAACACTTTGCCGAACGCCTCTTTGCCGAACGCCTTGAAGGGTTCGATGGGGTTAAGAGACATCTTTTCGCCGACGCTCTCGTAAAAACCGGGAACGGTGAGACCTAAGAGATAATATAAAGCCGCGCCGCCGAGAATTCCCCAGAGAATCGCGCCGTTAACCTTCTTGTTGGAAAGGACCGCGATGAGAAGAATGGAGATAACGGCAACGATGAGCGGCATGACGCTTGCCCACGAACCGCTTAAAAGGTTGAACGAAGCGAGAGTTACGCCGGTGGAAGCGTTTTTAACGACAAGACCGGAATCCTGCAATCCGAGGAACGCGATGAATAAGCCTATACCCGCGGGAATAGCCGCTTTTACGGCGTGAGGAATCGCCTCGAAAATTATTTTACGAAGTCCGGTGACGGTGAGAAGAATAAAGATGATACCGTCGAGAAGAACGAAAACGAGCGCGTTCGCGTAAGAGAAACCGAGCGTGAGGCAAACGGTGTGAACGAAAAACGCGTTTAAGCCCATTCCCGGAGCCTGAGCGAGAGGCAGGTTGGCTAAAAGACCGATAAGAACGGTTCCGACGATCGCCGAGATTGCCGTGGTTACGTAAATCGCGTCGAAGGAAACTCCTACGCCCGGCGTCGGCGGATTAGTGTTCGGGTTTCCGCTGAACATGCCCGCGTTGACGACAAGAATGTAAGCCATCGCGAGGAACGTTGTGATACCGGCGACGATCTCCGTTTTGAGCGAACTGCCCTTTGCGGTAAAACCGAACTTTCTGTCAAAAAAAGAGGTTTTTTCCTGATTGTTGGTGTTTTCCATAATACCCTCCGCCGAAAAACCTTTTTGTTTTGAACGCGGTTTGTCTTTGCTTTTTTTGGTTTCGGCAAGCCCCGGTTCAACGTTTTTCGACAAACATCTCTATTTTACGACTATTGCAGCGTAAAGTCAAGATAAAACAATATAAAAGTGAAAAAACGGACGCAAGATGAATAAAAAGCAAAAAAAGTGTGAACGTTTATTGATTTTCTGATATTTTAGCGTCGACAATTATATTATAAAGCGTTGACATTTATATTATAAAAAGGTACAATTAATCGTACGCCGAGAAATTCGGTTTCAGGCGCAGCCGGGGTAAACGCCCGGCATACAAACAAAAGGAGAGAGATATGAAAGGATCATTAAAATTCGCGAACCTTATTTTAAACGTCGTTTCGGCGGCGTTGTGTATTTTCGCGATTGTGGGAATTATCGCGGGTCCGCTTATGGAAGCAAAAACGACAATAACCGTGAACCAGACTATCGTCGACCTTATTTTCGGCGAAGAAGACGGAAGCAAAAAGGACGAGCCGGAATCTGGAAATAAAATCGCCCGCGTTTCCGAGATCAACGGCGTAACCGGCGAAGGAACGGGAGAAGGTGCAGGCGAAGGAACCGGCGGTACGACGGACGGTTCGGACGAAACCATGGATATGCTGAAGGAAATCCTCAGGAATATGGCGAAGGACAATGTTAAAATTTCGTTCAGATTCAGCCTTTCCACCGGCATTTTCCTCAGATCGTTCTCGGCGAAAGACAACAGTCTTGTGGACGAACTTCTGGAAGGTATGATCGACAGCGCGATGAACGAAGACATGCAAAAAGAGATCGACAAGGTTACCGAGAGCATGATGAAAGGCACGACCAAGACCCTTGTTTATAAGCAATTCGATTCTATCAGACAATCGAACCCCGAATTTGCCGCTCTCTTCGAAGGAAAGGACAGCAAGGCGGTTCTTGCGGAAGTGGGCGTTACGGAAGAGTACGTCGACGGAAAGATAGACGTTGTTTACGACGCGCTCACCACCGATAAGACGATTTCGGAGGCGACGGAGAGCGTCACGGGCGTTGTGAAAGACGTTTTCAAAAAGATAGAAGACAGCGATTACGGCAAGAAAAACCCGGAAGCGTTCAATAATATCGACGAGAATTGGAAAGACCTCGAGGAAAACATCACGAAGGCTCTCGTTTATATTTCGATTCTCGGAGACGGCGAAGAAGATATCAAAGATTTCGACTCCTCCAAAGTTACCGACGAAATGATCGAAGCGAAAAAGAACGACGTTATCAACCTTAGCGACGCCGTGGACAAAATCATTATGAATTTGCTTTCGGGCGTGCTTGATTCCACAAATAACAACAATAACAATAACAACAACAATAACAACAACGACAACCCCGCGGGTTATCCCGAAGGATTCCCCATCTTCTCGGGCAGCCTTGCCGTCGGAACCAAGTTTTCCGCACTGATAAAGGTTTCCGATAAGGCGGAAACCGAGGGGATTTCCGGCGAGGAAAGCGGAACGTCCGCTTCGGAAATCGAGAGCGGCAGCAACGGTGAAAGCACGGGCAACGGCGAAACTACCGAAACTACATACGACCGGATCAGACTTCTTCTTAAAGAAAAACTCAACGAACTCATTTCCGAAGAATATAAAGGTTATGTGCTTATCGGTATGAAAGTCGTCGGCGGACTTATCCTGTTCTTTGCGGCTGTGTGGGCTTATCTGCTTATTAAACTTGTCGTAAACACGCTCACCGGCAGAATGAAAACCAAGATGAAACTCGCTTACGTGTTCGGCTGGATGCCGGGCTTGAACCTCGTCGTTCTGCCCACCGTTTTGTTCAAGGTGTTTACCACGAGCAACTTCATCACGCAGAAACTGTTCACCGATCTCACCGTTATCGAGGCAGTCGGAAACACTCTTAATTTGTCGTTTATGTCGGGCGGATTGTACGGATTCTTCGCGGGAGTCGGTCTCATAATCGTCGCTATCGTAAGAAAAATTCTTAAAGGCGTGCTTGCGGACGGAAGCGAAAATTAATAATTTTATTCTTTAACAGATATAAGAAAAAGCCGCCGCGTTTCCGAGGAAACGCGGCGGCTTTTCGTCAGGGATTCGATTCTTGCTCGGCATCCGCATAAAACGGTTTATCACCGCAAAAATAGTTAGTGATGACGAATGGAATCCCTATTATTTCAAATTCTTTTGTTAAATAACGGGCTGCATAACAGGTTATATAATGGGCGTAACGATCGAAAACTCGATGTTGTCTATATCCGAAACAATCGTATCGATTGCTCCCTGATCGGTTATTTCTTCGAGAATATTTCCGTCCTTATCCGCCTTGTAAACCTTCGTGTTGAGGTTGACTGCGGGGAAATCGTCCGCAGTGATGAAGTTGTTGAGCGTGTAAGTGATTTTGCCGTTGTCATCGACCTTTCTCACCACGGCGATGGGGTCGGAGCAGACAACTTTGTAATATTCCGCTTCGTTCGTGTCGGGGTTTTCGTTGAGTCTGAAAAGCGAAGTTGCGCTGACGATATTGCCGTCCGAATCGGTTTTGAACGAGAAATCTATGCAATTACCCGCAGTCGGGCTGCCTTTATACGTACCTGCGGCGAGCGTTGTGTCCGTAATTCCTTTAAGATTTTGGAAGGGCGCGTATTCGTCGCCTTCGATTTTCTCTTTAAGGAAAGAAACGTTGAATTTGCCGCTTAAACGATAGCCCTTGATTGTGAAGATGCTCGTAACGCCGCCGATCGTGATCGGAATGGTTATATCGCTGAAAAGTTCGAAGTTATCCGCGACTATCTCGCCCGAAATTATGTTGCCGTTTTTATCGGTGAAAAACTTTACCGAAAGTCCGTCGGTGTTGTCCACGAATTCGTCAATCGTCTTTTCGATATCGAGCGGTTCTTTATCGGGGTTGTTTTCCTTGTAGTTCTTCTCGAGAAGGGCGTAAAGCGAAAGTTTTTTGCAATCGTTTAAAATGTCGTTATATTTCGCGGTTTTCTCTTCGTCCGTAAGGTCGGGGTCGGAGTTGACGGCGAGTTTTATGATCGTCGAAACGTTGGTGAACGTTTTGTCGCCAAACATGTTGTTAACAAAATTTTCAAAAGTCTGAACGTCCACGCTGTGGTTGAATTTTTTGATTTTCGCTTTGTCGAGCGCGATTTTGTAGCCGTTTTCGGTTTCCGTTATCACCGAAACCGACGCTATTATGTTATGTATGCCGGTGTTAATGCTCTTGACGGTGGCGTCCGACCCGTCTGCCGTCTTTATTGCGTCGTAAATGGTTTCAAGATACGTTTTCACGTTCATTCCGCCGGTCGAGCCGCCTATACCGCCTCCTATGCCGCCTCCTATGCCGGAGCCGCCGGTTGAGCCGCTGCCCGAACCGCCCGCGCCCGGCAGGCCGTTTATTATATCTTTTATGTCGTCCTTATAAAAATCGAGGACTTTTTTCACGGCTTCGGCGTTCGCTCTGACGAAAAGGGTTTCCGCATTGTCTCTAAGCCCCTGAATTCTGAGCTTTTCGGAATCGTAAACAATGCGGAGGTCGACGTTATTCGAGCCTCTTGCCGTAAGCGAAAGCATTTCGTCGCCGGCGGTTTCCTTGCCGCCCGCGGTTTCGCCCGGGTTTCTGCCGCTGAGAAGTTTAACGGTGTTGTATTCGTAATTGTTTTCGCTGTTAGTGAGGGTTATCGAGCCGTTGTTTTCGAAAACGTATTTGGTCGTATCGACGATAGAGCAAAGCAGATTTGCGTAGAATCTGTTGTTGTGGTGGTCGATCGGGTCCTTACAGCCGTCGTGCGTGCAGAATCCGGCAACGTATTCGTGACCGAGTTTCGGCGTGGTCGTCTTTTCGATAACCGTTCCGCAGTCCTTACATCTCAGTATTATCGAACCATCCACGGTGCAGGTCGCGTTCGTGACGATTTCTTCCTTATGTTCATGCTTGCAGGCGGTCGTTTGATTTCCGCACGAAGCGAGGGTAACAAGCGACAACAGCATAACCATCGAAACAAAAAACGCAGTGATTTTTTTCATACTTGTACTCC
>JALETB010000061.1 GCA_022781715.1 Clostridiales bacterium
CGCTCCCACCGCATGTGAAAAAGCAGAGGTTCCCAATGTTGCCTATAACGGAAGTACTGAATCGAAATGCCCCAACACTTATATCGTTTCTTCCAGAATTAACTGGCAGCCTTATTTCGAATATATCATCGAATGCGTAAAAACGGGCAAAGCAATCGATAAGGATTGGGTCGGAGGTCTCGGCGACACGCTTTACGACGGATCTGTCTGCCTTGCAGAACTTGGTAAGATTGCACCTGTAGCCGGAACAGAAGCCAAACTTAATGAAATTGCTGCAAAACTCAGAAGCGGAGAACTCAGAGTTTTCGATACGAGCAAATTCACCATCAACGACAAGGTTTACGACGACGTTACCACCGAAACTTATTTCCCGGCTCTTAAAAGCGTAAAGAAGGATGAAAACGGAAGACTTGTTTCCGTTAAACAGAACGGAAAAGAAGTTATAAAGACCGAAAAAGGTATTACTTATTTCGATGAGTCCAACACGGAAACCAACCGTTCCGCTCCTTACTTCGATATCGATATCGACGGAATTACAATCGTTTCCTAAAGTCGCAGATTTCATTTGTAAATCTCGCAATTTGTATACCCAAGGGGCAAATCTGCCCCTTGGTTATATTATTTTATTCAAAAAATTATAATGAACGAAGAAATAATAAGAGAAAAAAATAAAGAAGTTGCCGTCAGGTTTGAAAATATCGGCAAAACGTTTTTCGGAACGGTCGTTGCGAATAAAGGCGTGAGTTTCGACCTTTATAAGGGAGAAGTTCTTGCCGTACTCGGCGAAAACGGAAGCGGTAAAACAACGCTTATGAATATGCTGGCGGGCATATATTATCCCGACGAAGGGCAGATATATGTCGGCGGAAAACCCGTGGCAATCAAAACGCCGAAGGACGCGCACGCTTTGCATATAGGAATGGTTCACCAGCACTTTAAACTTGTGGACATATTCACGGCATTGCAGAACATAATGCTCGGGCTGGATAAAAACAAAAAATTCAATGCGAAAAAAGTACGTAACGAAGTGCAGGAAATTTGCAGTCGTTACGGTTTTGAAATAGATCTAAATAAAAAAATTTACGATATGTCTGTTTCCGAAAAGCAGACTCTCGAAATAGTTAAAGTGCTTTATTGCGGGGCGGATATTCTTATTCTCGACGAACCCACGGCTGTTTTAACTCCGCAGGAGACGGACAGGCTTTTCGGCGTGATAAGAAACATGCGCGCAGACGGAAAATCGATAATTATCATCACGCATAAACTCGCCGAAGTTCTTGAGATTTCCGACCGCGTCGCCATCCTTCGTAAAGGCGAATATGTCGGAGCAATCGAAACGAAAGACGCGAATCAGAATATTTTAACCGAGATGATGGTCGGCAAAAAAGTCGAACTTAAAATCGATCGTCCGAAAACCGAAGTTAAGCAACCGCTCCTCGAGATTCGTAATCTCGGCGTTAAGTCCGACGACGGAACGCTTGCAATCAAGGACGTGAGTTTTTATATCCGAAGCGGCGAAATTCTCGGCGTCGCAGGCATAACCGGTTGCGGACAAAAAGAACTTTGCGAAGCGATTGCCGGGCTTAGACCCGTCGTAACCGGCGTTATCACGCACAAAGGCGAAAATATTATCGGTCTTCCGCCTAAAACCATTATCGAAAAAGGAATTTCGATGAGTTTTATTCCCGAAGACAGACTCGGAATGGGGCTTTGCCCGTCTTTCTCGATCACGGATAATATGATGCTTAAAACTTACGACAAAAGCAAGTTTTCGCTTAAAAATCATGCGATAACCGATAAAGACGGAAAAGCGGTTTGTTTTTTCAAAAAAGTAGCAAACGGAACAGCGAGCGTCATAAACAAATTGCCGTGTCCGTTTGTCGATCGGAAGGACGCGCGTAAACGTTCCGTCGATCTTATAAAGAAACTTGAAATAGTAACTCCTTCGAGCGAAACTCCCGTAAGACGGCTTTCCGGCGGTAACGTTCAGAAAGTCCTTGTCGGAAGGGAAATTGAGTCTTCTCCGAACGTAATCGTGACCGCATATCCCGTCAGGGGGCTCGACGTCAATTCGGCGTACGCGATTTATGACATTCTCAACGAACAGAAAGTAAAAGGAACCGGAATTTTGTTCGTCGGCGAAGATCTGGACGTGATGCTTGCTCTTTGCGATAAAATAATGGTTCTTTGCCACGGAAAAAATATGGGTATAGTTCACGCAAACAAGGTTACGAAAGAGCAACTCGGACTTATGATGACCGGCTCGCTCGACCTTACCGAGGTGAAGAAAGAAAAGAATTACGGAATAGCCAAAGACAGTAATCTCACGGAAGTCGAATGGGAAAATGCAGAAAAAGCCGCCAAAGAAGCAAAGGAGAGAGGAAATGATTAATATTAAAAAGTCCGGAGAACCTTTGTTCCACATAAGCAAGCGTCAGGAACTGGCAAAATGGAAAAGGATTCTGTTCACGCTTGCCGCCGTTGCTTTAAGCCTTATAATCGGCGCGGTTTTCTGCGGAATAGTATCGGGCAATAATCCCGTGTATTTCTTTAAACACCTTTTCGACGGTGTGTTCAAAACTAAAAGACGTTTCTGGACGGCTTTGCGCGACATGGCTCTTTTACTCGGGGTTGCAATGGCTCTGTTGCCGGCTTTTAAAATGAAGTTCTGGAATCTCGGCGGAAACGGACAGATTCTTATGGGTGCGCTCGGAACGATAATCTGCATGAAGTTTTTAGGTGGAAAAATGCCGGACGCCGTGGTAAATATATTAATGATATTGACGAGCATTGCGGCGGGCATTATCTGGGCGCTTATTCCCGCATTGTTTAAAGCGTTCTTCAAAACTAACGAAACGCTTTTTACCCTGATGATGAATTACATTGCGGTGGGCATAGTAAGTTACTTCATTACAAAGTATTCAAATTCCGGGTCTAACAATATTTTACCTATCAACAAGGCGAATTTGCCTGTTATCGGAAATGAATATCTTCTCACTATAATCGTCGTTGCCGTCATTACGCTGTTTATGATTTTTTACTTTAAATTCAGCAAACACGGATATGAAGTGTCGGTTGTCGGCGAAAGCGAGAATACAGCCAGATATATCGGCGTAAGCGTCAAAAAGGTAATAATCAGAACGATGGCTCTTTCCGGCGCGATCTGCGGAATAATCGGATTGTTGCTGGTAGGCTCTATAGATAAAACCATCACCGTGAGTACCGCAAACAATATGGGATTTACGGCAATAATGGTGGCTTGGCTTGCAAACCTTAATCCTGTCACCATGATAATTGCGGCGTTGTTTATTACTTTTGTCGATAAAGGTATGTCGACGGTCAGAATGCAGTTCAGCCTTACGAATAACGCGACGACTAATATCGTGTTAGGTTTTATTTACTTTTTTGTTATAGCCGTTCAGTTCTTTATCGCGTATAAGATCAACTTTTCCAAAAAAGTTGTTCCGGGTTCGAAAAAGAGCGTTAAAGTCGCCAAAAACAAGAAAGAAAACGCAGAGCATATCGGGGAGGATAAATAATGGTTCAATATCTTATTGCCGCCATAAGCATCAGTATAGTATATTTGTATGGCTGCGTCGGAGAAATAATCACGGAAAAATCAGGGCATCTGAATCTCGGTATTCCCGGAATTATGTGTATGGGTACGTTCGGCGGTTGTTTCGGCGTCGCTTTATATATGAACTCTTTGCCTGCGCAGGAATCGGCAGTTTGGTTGCTTCTCATTTTATCGTCGCTGTTTTTCGCAATGTTGTTTGCTGCGTCCGGCGGCTTGATTTACGCTTTCCTCACCGTTTCTCTCAAATGTAATCAAAACATCGTCGGACTTGCTCTGACGACGTTCGGCAAAGGGTTTACCGATTACTTTATGGGTAAAATCAATATGGATCGATTTGCCTGGGCAAGTAAACTTTTCCGTAAGTCCTTGCCTTTCGCCGATAAACTCGGCTGGTTCGGCGAGATTTTCTTATCGCACGGAATACTTGTGTATGTGGGGATAGCCGTTGCCGTCGCCGTCGCCGTTCTTTTGAAAAAATCGAAAATCGGTCTTAACCTTCGCGCCGTCGGCGAAAACCCCGCAACCGCGGACGCTGCGGGCGTAAACGTAAACGCATATAAGTACGGAGCGATTTTGATCGGTGCGGCAATTGCAGGAATCGGCGGATTGTTTTACGTTATGAATTACGTCGGAGGAAGTTGGGAAAATTCCGGGACGATAGAATCGTTCGGCTGGCTTGCGATTGCGCTTGTTATATTCTGTATCTGGAGACCTGATTTGGCGATTCTGGGTTCGTTTATATTCGGTCTGCTCGACGCATTCATAAGTTTCAGTAATGTTGCTTTCGGCATTTCTTTCACGCTTGCGCAAAAGGAAATCGTTAAACTTTTGCCGTATTTTGTCGCGGTGGTAGTGCTGGTTGTTACAAGCATAATCGGGAAAAAAGAAACTCAGCCGCCGGCTTCGCTCGGTATCAATTATTTCAAAGAAGAACGTTAATAAATTTACGCCGCCGCATTTTTTATTGCGGCGGCGTAAAAAATATCGGGGAAAAAATATTGACAAAAAATACGATAATAACTATAATTTTTATAATATGATTTTTGTGGGTATTCCCTGATTGGTGGTATTATGTATGTGATTAAACTATACAAAAAAATAAGCGAGAACGTCTTTCTGACGGACGTTCACGCCCCGAGGGTGGCGGATAAATGTCTCCTGGGGCAGTTCGTTATCGTCAGAACGGATAAAAACGGCGAGCGCATTCCGCTCACGATCTGCGATTATTCGAGAGAAAACGGTACGGTCAGACTTGTCGTTCAGATTATCGGCGCGACGACTTTAAAAATGAGCAGACTCTCCGTCGGAGATTGTCTG